>NZ_SGXG01000001.1:1865000-2165000 GCF_004216715.1 Cecembia calidifontis | reverse complement strand
GTCGGTTTTGAGGGTACGGAAGGCATTTTCTATTTCCCTGATAGTGTTATAGATATTCCAGATGATGTACTCCTCCTGCACGTTCAGGTTTGTCCGTAAAAAATAGACGCCCAGATTATCGGTTTTTGCCTGCTCCCGTTCCGGGTTTTTCTTCCATGACATTGCTGTTGCCTGTTCTGTTTTAGGGTCACTTTCAACAGTGATCTCATAATAATACTGGACTGATGGATACTTTTCTTTGGCCCTCCCGATGCGCTGGTGGACTTTATCGGTTTTTTTGACTCCTCCCTTGCTGTTGAGGGCATGGTGTATTTTTTGCAGCTCCTGTTCAAACCTTTCTTCGAACTGTAGCTTCATACCTTCCTCTTTCTTCTCTTTGGAAGGGCTTTTGACTTCTAAATAATAGTCTGTGTTTTTTTCTGTGGACACGGCTCTGAGTCTGATGTTCTGCTTTGATTTTGTTTCCAGCAGAGTTGTAAGCCTGTCGGGCACATAGCTATAATCCTTGAGTTTTGTCCTGCTTACACAGAGGTAGCTGTATCCTTTGTTCCGGATAAGATGCAGGTTTTCTTCGGTGGCTATGCCCGCATCGAGTACCACTACCGCAGGTCCTGTACAGGTGTGGACGGAAAGCTTTTCAATCATTGCGGCAAGTGTGTTGCAGTCTGCTATGTTTCCTTCCAGGATTGAGGAGTACTTGATAAACCCTTCCACATTCACTACCAGTGCCAGCACAACAAGTTTCGCATCTTTTCTTTTTTCCTTGCTCCTTCCGTATTGTGCCAGCTTACTGTTCGGCTTTTCTCCCTCAAAGTAGGTGTTGGTCAGGTCATAAAGGATGATCTTATCCTGCAGATCAAAGAGTTCATTGGTACGTTTGGAAAGGTGCTTTTCGAGTGAATCTTTGACTTTGTACAGCTCAAGCGCACTTTTGTACAGCTTGTCCTTGGTTATTTTATCCATATCATAGCCCGTAAGCTCACAGACTGCCGAGTTTTCCTTTATCCAACGGACAGTTTTGAGTTCGGAAGCGGGGTATACCGCACGGGATACAACCTGTGTGGCTGCAAGACTGGCATCTTCGGCGCTGAATCCCGCCGAAAGTAATAAAGGTGTAAGCTGTAGCTTCTCCCATGTCCGGAAAGCAATATTCTCAGCTCCTATTTCCCTGGCATTACTGTGCTGGATGGTATCCATATCCACCATCCGTGACAGCTGCTGTTCCGACTTGATATCCAGCTTCTTGGAAGATACGATCCGATTCCAGAAGTCTTCAACATAGCGTCTGACGATTGGATCTTCCTCCAGGTCAAAAAGAGAAGCCTTCTGCTCATACTTCTCGGTAAGGTGTTTCTGTATTTTGTTGAGCTGCTCGGGTGCAGCATCCTCCATGAAACCTATATTCAGGATAGTGCGATGACACACCCTGTTGTCCGCATTACGGTAACTTTCCACCAGCCGGTAGTATCCGCTGAGTATTCCCGTATCGGGATGTTTACGTAAAGAGAACTTGAAATACATGGTGTAAAGTACTGGTATTGAACCCCAAGATGCAATACCCCTTGTGTACTACAAACCGAAAAATGGCCTTATACAGCCCGTAGAAAAAAAATCACGTAGGGGGGTACGGATAATCGGAGCTAAAAAAAAGAAAATTTCCCGAAATTTTCTTTTTTAACCCCTAAAAGCTGCAATCTGGGTTAAGAACAAGACAAAGCTAGGATCTGAAAAATCTTTTTCAGAGCGTGATTAGGCCATCCCAAAGAAAAACTCGGTAAATAGCCCGGTTTGATCGGTGAAAATCAGCCCCTTTTTTTACCGATGAGAAAATCGGCAAATTCCATATCTTCGGGTGTGGTAATCTTTATATTTTCCGGATTGCCGGCAATTAGGTGAACCTGCCATCCCTGATGCTCAAAAACCGTAGCATCATCCGTAAAATGCCCCAATTCCTGGACTTTAAAGGCCTGCTTGATTTTGGAAAGATCAAAAGTCTGAGGGGTCTGTACCAACCTAAAGTACTGCCTTTCCTGGAAGATGGACCTTCCATCATCAGTTAGTTTTCGGATGGAGTCCTTTAGGGGAATTACAGCAATGGCACTTCCCTTTGCTTCAGCTTCCCTAAAACTTTGAAGAATAACCTCCCTGCTGACAAAGGGCCTTACCCCGTCATGGATAGCCACTGTGCCCTGATTTAATTTAAGGGATTCAAGCCCATTTTTTACAGATTGAAACCGGCTCCTTCCACCCGGTACCAAATGATGGGGGACTGAAAAAGCATGTTCCTCACATAATTTTTTCCAGAAAGGAAAATCCGCCTCAGGCAGCACCAAAGTCAGCTCAATCTCAGGATCTGCATCCTGAAACTTCTCCAATGTGTGCATCAGGACCGGTTTCCCCCCAATGGGAAGATACTGCTTGGCTATGGGGCTTCCCATCCTGGTACCACTCCCTCCAGCTACTATCAAGGCATATTTTTTCATAACTCCATTAGTATCCCAGCAAAAGTAGCAAAACACTTCAACAGGCTACTTTTCTAAGGTGAATAAAAAATTAAGCATAAAAAAAGGGGCTGTCCACCCCTTTTATTTTTATAAAATCAACATGGCGTCTCCATAGGAGAAGAACCTGTATTTTTCCTTTACAGCTTCCTTATAAGCCCTCATGATCAGGTCATAGCCACCAAAGGCAGCTGCTGTCATCAGCAGAGTGGATTCAGGAAGATGGAAATTGGTGATCAGCGCATTGGCAATTTTGAAATCATAAGGAGGAATAATGAACTTATCAGTCCATCCACTGCTTACCTTCAGCCTGCCATTGGCCGTCACGGAAGATTCGATAGTCTTCAAAGTAGTAGTTCCTACAGCCACCACCCTTTTCTTGTTATCCAAAGCTTGATTGACCAGTTCAACGGTCTTTTCAGGAATGTTATAATTCTCTGAATCCATCTTGTGCTTGGTAAGGTCCTCCACATCTACCTGACGGAAGGTACCCAATCCAACATGGAGTGTTATCGGGGTTATTTCTACCCCTTTCAGTTCCAACCTTTTCAACAAATGAGGGGTAAAATGTAAACCTGCTGTTGGAGCAGCCACAGCACCCACATTTTTGGCAAAAATGGTCTGGTACCTGTCCCTATCTTCCGGCTCCACTTTTCTCTCGATATATTCTTTTAACAAAGGTGTTTCACCCAAGGAATCAATGGTCTTATAAAATTCCTCATCAGTTCCATCAAACAAGAACCTGATGGTACGCCCTCTTGAGGTAGTATTGTCAATCACTTCTGCCACCAGATCACTGTCTCCAAAATACAGCTTATTCCCCACTCTGATTTTTCTGGCCGGGTCTACAAGCACATCCCATAACCTCAGATCAGCATTGAGCTCTCTCAAAAGAAAAACTTCAATCTTAGCACCTGTTTTTTCTTTGTTTCCATAGAGCCTGGCAGGAAATACCTTGGTGTCATTCATGACGAAAACATCACCATCACCAAAATATTCAATGATATCTTTGAATACCCGGTGCTCGATTTCTCCCGTTTTTTTATGGACAACCATCAGACGGGACTCGTCTCTGTTTTCGGTAGGATATAGGGAAATAAGTTTTTTGGGTAAGTCGAATTTAAAGTCTGATAACTTCATATGGTATGGATAGGTAATTGCTCGCTTTTCG
Source organism: Cecembia calidifontis (assembly GCF_004216715.1). Lineage (NCBI taxonomy): Bacteria > Pseudomonadati > Bacteroidota > Cytophagia > Cytophagales > Cyclobacteriaceae > Cecembia > Cecembia calidifontis. The sequence continues at coordinate 2,161,328 of NZ_SGXG01000001.1, read as the reverse complement.
TATAATTTTTATTTTAAAAACTGCAAAGTTAACAATAAAAATCCCGAATTCTACCTATCTTGTCAATTAGTTTTTAACACTTTACAAAAAACTGTGATTTACGTAAAACTTATTTGGGAAAGCATACGCTTTGCTATGCAGGCCCTTAAATCCAATCTTACCAGGACCATCCTTTCCCTTCTTGGGGTTACAGTAGGTATTTTTGCCATCATTGCTGTATTCACCTTGGTAGATTCTTTGGAGAAAAACATCAAATCCAGCTTCAGTTTCTTGGGAAGCAATGTAGTCACCGTGAACAGGTTTCAGTTTGTTGGAGGTCCGGATTATCCCTGGTGGAAGTACTTCAGGCGACCTTATAACACATACGGCGAATATGTTTTCCTTAAGGACAAACTTAGAAATGCAGAAGCGGTAACATTCTCCGCATCGGCCAATACGACGGTACAGTCAGGAAGCAACTCTTACAAGGGCACCAATCTTTCCGGGGTGGTTTTTACATACAAGGATGTCTATGACCTTCCCCTGGAATCCGGTAGATTTTTCACAGAAATGGAAGTCAATGCCAGCAGGAATGTGGCCATCATCGGGGTCAAAATAGCCAACACCCTCTTCCCCGGAAGGGATCCCTTGGGAAAAGAACTCAAAATCAAAGGAAATAAATTTGTGGTCATCGGGGTGTTTGAAGAAGAGGGAGAAGGGCTTTTTGAAATTGCCTCCAAAGATGAAGCAGTGATGATCCCTTACGGCAGCTTTACCAAACTCTATTATGTAGGACAAAATGGGATTGAGCCCAGTATTGCGGTCAAAGGTAAGGAGGATGACATTGGGATGGTCGCTCTTGAAAATGAACTCATAGGCCTTTTAAGGGCAAAAAGGGGACTAAAACCGACCCAAGAGGATAATTTTTCACTCAATAAATCTGAATTTATCATGAATACCATAGGCTCCATCTTCGATGTAATCAGTGCGGCCGGATGGGTCATCGGAGGATTTTCTATATTGGTGGGCGGCTTTGGAATAGCCAATATCATGTTTGTTTCGGTAAAAGAACGGACCAATATCATCGGAATCCAGAAATCCCTTGGCGCTAAAAATTACTTTATCCTCTTCCAATTCCTTTTTGAAGCGGTGTTCCTTAGCCTGATCGGAGGTTTGGCAGGAATCATCATCGTCTATGGCATCACATTTGTCCAACTTGGATCACTCGAGCTGGTCCTTTCTTTTAAAAATGTCATTCTGGGACTTGGCATATCTTCGGCAATCGGAATTGTTTCCGGAATTGTTCCCGCAACCCTTGCCGCAAGACTGGATCCTGTTGAGGCCATCAGGGCGACTTGATGAATTAAAATCGCCTATCAGAAATGGGGATTAAAAAATGCAGCGAGAAGGACTTTATACTTCATACCGGCAGTATCTTACACGAACAAAAAAACACTCAAAATAGGTGAAAAGGAAAGGCAGCTTTTAAAGCCGCCTTTACTTTTTTGGAATAATGAGACCCGGTTTTAATCTTCTTCTCCAGGTTCAACTTTAACACTGGCACCCATTCCGGCTTTTTCTTTGATTTTCTTTTCGAGCTCTTCCATGAGTTCAGGATTGTCCAATAAAAGACTCTTAACAGCATCCCTTCCCTGTCCCAACTTATTGCCTTCATAAGAAAACCAGGAACCCGCCTTCTTGATGATATCAAATTCCACACCCAGATCGATGATTTCCCCTACTTTGGAAATCCCCTGTCCATACATGATATCAAATTCCACCACTTTAAACGGAGGGGCAACCTTATTTTTCACTACTTTGACTTTGGTACGGTTACCGATGACATTGTCAGCACCCTCTTTGATCTGTCCGATTCTTCGGATATCCAGTCTCACAGAGGCATAAAACTTCAATGCATTACCGCCAGTAGTAGTTTCGGGATTACCGAACATCACCCCGATTTTATCCCTCAGCTGGTTGATAAAGATACAGGCACATCCTGTCTTGTTAATGGCCCCGGTCAACTTTCTAAGCGCCTGGGACATCAACCTTGCCTGAAGACCCATTTTGCTGTCACCCATATCTCCTTCCAGTTCACCTTTTGGCACCAATGCCGCCACCGAGTCAATAACAATAATATCAATGGCCCCGGAACGGATAAGATGCTCTGCGATCTCAAGTGCCTGCTCCCCATTGTCAGGCTGGGAGATCAATAAGTTTTCAGTATCTATCCCTAACTTCTCCGCATAAGTCTTGTCAAAAGCATGCTCTGCATCAATAAAGGCCGCAAGACCTCCAGCCTTTTGGGCCTCAGCGATACAGTGCATGGTCAGGGTGGTCTTTCCTGACGATTCCGGACCGTAAATTTCAATCACCCTGCCCCTGGGTATTCCCCCAACGCCCAAAGCCATGTCAAGTCCAAGGGAACCTGTAGATATGGCAGGAACATCCTGGACCTTATTGTCACTCAGCTTCATCACTGTACCCTTACCGTAGGTTTTTTCCAGTTTGTCAATGGTCAACTGCAGGGCTTTCAATTTTTCGGTATTTGCGCTCATATATTCAATCTATCAAATTTTAATCCTGTATTTGGTATTAATACTACCTCGACCCAACTCATGCTCAAAGGATTTCGTATTTACTTTTTGGCAACAAAAATCAGGCTTCAGCAATATTTTGCTAATATTGGAATAATGTTTGAAAAGCTTCAAGCGGAAAGCTCAAATTAATGAAAAAAGTAACCTTTAAGTCAGTAATTGTCACATTTTTTTTCTGCCTGGTCGGACTTCAGGCCCTGGCCCAAAAAAACACGGCCTTTAAAACCGGGGAAGAACTGACCTTTAAGGTAAGTTTTGGTTTTTTGGATGCCGCGGAAGCAAAAATGCTCATCCATCCTAAAGTGTACCATACGGATAATAGGCCTACCTTTAAAATTGATGTCTTTGGACAGACTTTGGGGGTGTTCAAATTATTCAAGGTAAATGATAATTGGGGCAGTTACCTGGACACCGCCAAAATCATCCCCTATCAATCTTACAGGCATATAGAAGAGGGAAAATACAGAAAGCATGAAAGGGTGCTCTTTGACCATCAAAAGAAAAATGCCCATGTGAGACTGTATGACAGGGAAAACAAAGAGCTGGTCTCCACTAAAGATTACCCGGTCCCTGCAAATGTACAGGATATTGTCAGCGGCTTCTACTTATTGAGGACCATGGACCTCAAAAAACTGAAAAAGGGAGATATGGTCACCCTAACGGGTTTCTTTGATAAAGAAGTTCATAAAATAAACCTTATGTATACGGGAAAAGAGCAGCTCAAAACCAAAATCGGGGAATTTGATACCTTTGTCTTCTCGCCGATTATTCCGAAAAATAAACTTTTCAGAGGGGAGCAACCCGTGACAGTATGGGTTACGGATGATGCAAACAAAATTCCCGTAAGGATCAAAGCCAAGCTCTGGGTAGGTTCGCTGGATATGGAAATTACGGAAGCAAAAGGCCTTCGTAATAATTAATTCACCTACATGTAATATTACCTTAACAATAAGCTGGCTAATAAAAATTTTATGTTGTATTTTGATGCTGAATTGCACAAATCTCTTTTTATGTGCGCCCTTTTTCTAAATTAGCATCACATTAGGGAAACATAAACCCGAAATCGACAGATGAGTGACAAACCAAAAATCAAGGTTTTGGTCGTAGACGACGAACCGGATATAGTTGATCTGCTTACCTACAACCTAAAAAAGGAAGGCTATGAGGTGGAAACTGCAGAAGACGGTGTCAAAGCCGTAAAAGTGGCATCCAAATTCTTACCGGACGTTATTTTATTGGACATCATGATGCCCAATCAGGATGGGGTTGAAACCTGCCGTCAAATGCGGGAAATCCCTGAATTGAAAAGCACCTTTATTATTTTCCTCACCGCGAGATCAGAAGAATATTCCGAGGTAGCAGCATTTGATGTTGGTGCTGATGATTACATCACCAAGCCAATTAAACCAAGGGCTTTGATGAGCCGGATCGCGGCTTTATTCCGCCGTGAATCCAAAAAAGACCAAGAATTAACACAGATCAAAATCAAAGACCTGATCATTGACAGGACGAGCTATACCATAGACAAGGGCGGAAAAATCATTACTTTGCCGAAAAAAGAATTTGAACTTTTGTATTTCCTTGCCAAAAACCCTAATATGGTCTTCAGTAGGGATGATCTTTTGCAGAATATTTGGGGAGCAGATGTATTTGTCCTGGCAAGAACGGTGGATGTACACATCAGGAAAGTAAGGGAAAAGATAGGCGAAGATTATATCACTACTGTAAAAGGTGTAGGTTATAAGTTCGATTTGAATTAGATATATGCTGACCACTTCCCGTGGCATTTCCCTCGTATTGGCCATTGCCATTTCTGCCCTTACGGTAGCTTTTCTTCTCCTTTTGGAAGATGCCACCCCTACGCTCCTCTTGGTAGCCGGAGGGATTTCATTTTCTGTTTCCTATATTTTGATGCAGGTAACCTTGGAATTTCTGATTTTTAAAGAAATCAGCAATATCTACGGCCTGCTGGAAAAAATCCAGAAAAAAGACTACTCTTCCATCCCTGACAAATCAGACAGGCTCTCTATATCTCCACTTCGCAAAATCAACAAAACCATCAATACTTATGCGCAGGCTAAAAACCGGGAGATCGAAACCCTTCAGAAAAATGCTGAATTCAGGAGGGAGTTTATTGCAGACATTTCCCATGAGTTAAAGACTCCGATTTTTGCAGCCCAGGGATATATCCATACCCTTTTGGATGGTGCCGTAGAGGACAAATCCGTAAGATTGAAATTCCTCAAAAGGGCTGCCAAGAGCCTCAATGCACTGGACAAGCTGGTGCAGGACCTGCTCACCCTCAACCAAATGGAAAGCGGCGTCATCAAATTCAACTTTGAGCCATTTGATCTCAAAGAGCTTATCCATGAAGTCATAGAAGAACTGGAACAGAAAGCAGCAAAACGTGATGTTTTGATCCGTTTTTTTTACGATAAAGAAAAAATCTATAAGACTATTGCCGACAAGGACAAAATTTTCCGTGTCTGTCAGAACTTGATTTCCAATGCCATCAAATACAATAACGATGGCGGTGAAGTAGAAGTACACCTCAAAACCCACAAGAACCACATCCTGGTAGAGGTCAAAGACAATGGCAAGGGCATTCCGCCCGAAGACCTGAAAAGGATTTTTGAGCGTTTTTATAGGGTAGAAAAAAGCAGATCCAGAGAGGGAGGAGGAACAGGCTTGGGGCTGGCGATCGTCAAACATATATTGGAAGGCCATAAAAGCAAAATCTCCGTCAGCAGTACCCTTGGTAAAGGATCCATCTTCAGTTTTGAACTGCCTTGGGAAAAAGCACCCAAGAAAGAAGAAATCAAGACCTCAATCTGATGTTGATCAGTCGGTCCACATTCTAAGATAGAATGCTTTTTCCTTTGCCTCTTTGCGATAATTAGGTTTGGGCTTACTGGATCCTGGCTTGAACACTAATTTTTGATTTTCAAATTGCGGGATAGTTTTCAGATGCTCTGATAATGGAAACCCAGATTATATTTCATTGTAAGATTATCGCCAAGAATTAAACCAAACAATCTTTTGAATATATTTTTTGAAGTCAGGATAATTTTCTAATTTTGCGGCCTTATTGGGAGTTGAAGCTGCATGAAGAAAATTGATTTTAAGGACCTGATTCTGTTTGAAAACGAGGATTACCTTGTCATCAATAAGCCTCCCTATTTATCGACATTGGACGACAGGCATGAAGCACAGAACATCCTGGATTTGGCCAGAACGTACACCCCAGATGCCCAGGTGTGTCACCGACTGGACAAAGAAACATCAGGCTGCCTGGTAATCGCCAAACACCAAGAGGCTTATCGGAACATTGCGATCCAGTTTGAAGACCGAAAAGTAAGCAAGATCTATCATGCAGTAGTCGAAGGCATCCATGAGTACAAAGATGTACTGGTGGACCGCAATATCCACGCGACCAATAAAGGCATCGCCAAGATAACCAAAGAAGGCAAGCCAGCCCAGACCATTTTCAATACGCTGAGGACTTATTACTCCCATACATTGGTAGAATGTAAGCCGATTACAGGTAGATTGCACCAGATCAGGGTGCATTTGGCCTACCTGAAATCACCTATCTGCGGGGATGAAATGTACGGCGGCAAACCCCTTTATTTATCTGCCTTAAAACGGCGCTTTAATCTCAAAAAAGGCACTGATGAATTGCCCATCATGCAGCGAGTTTCGCTCCATGCCTATGCCATAGGCTTCGAAGGCACTAAGGGAGAGCGTATTGATGTGATCGCTCCTTACCCAAAAGACTTTGATGTTTTGGCAAGACAACTGGAAAAAAACCGCTAACTCATAGAAAATGTGGGCAATAATGTTGTTTCTTTTGCATTAAAAAGAAATTCCTTCTATCTTTGTGTCCCTTTTTGAGGGTACAGTATATTTAACAAGCTAATAATTAAACATTTACACAGTGGATACATTAAGCTACAAAACCAAATCAGCAAATGCTGCTACTGTAGAGAAAAACTGGGTGGTAGTGGATGCCCAGGCCGCAGTATTGGGTAGATTTGCCAGTGAGGTTGCAAAAATCCTAAGGGGTAAGCACAAGCCTTACTATACCCCTCACGTGGACTGCGGAGACAACGTGATTGTCATCAATGCAGACAAGGTTAGGTTGACCGGAAGAAAAATGGACGAGAAAGTATATGTCCGTCATACCGGCTACCCAGGTGGACAGCGTATTTCTACCCCTAAATTGTTGAAGCAAAAATCTGCTTCCATTTTGGTAGAAAAAGCAGTTAGAGGAATGCTTCCTAAAAACAGATTGGGAAGACAGTTGTACAGAAACCTTTACGTTTACAACGGTTCTGAGCATCCTCATGCTGCACAGCAACCTAAAGAAATCAAATTCTAATCTTAGCAGTTCATGGAAATTATCAATACAATCGGTAGAAGAAAGACATCTGTTGCAAGAATCTACATGAAGCCGGGAAAAGGTGAGATCACTGTTAACAACAGGCCGATCGAGGTTTACTTCCCATTTGATCTGCATCAGATTGTAGTAAGACAGCCTCTTGCACTAGTAGGTGTAGACGGTACTTACGACATCAAAATCAATGTTGACGGTGGCGGTATCAAAGGACAGGCCGAGGCAGCAAGAATGGCTATCTCAAGAGCTTTGTGCGAATTTGATATCGAGCACAGATCTGCATTGAAAAAAGAAGGATTCCTTACCAGAGACCCAAGAATGGTAGAGCGTAAGAAAGCCGGACGTAGAAAAGCAAGAAGAAGATTCCAGTTCTCTAAACGTTAATCTGGATTTACTTCGAATTTTATATCGAAACTATCTTATTTATTAATGGCAAAATTAGAATATAAAGACTTACTGGATGCTGGTGTTCACTTTGGACACTTGACGAGAAAGTGGGATCCAAGAATGGCACCGTACATCTTCATGGAGAAGAACGGAATCCATATCATTGACCTAAACAAAACGCTTGTTTGCCTCGAAGAAGCATCCAATGCAATCAAGCAGATCGTTCGCTCAGGTAAAAAAGTCATGTTTGTCGCAACCAAAAAGCAGGCGAAAGACTTGGTAGCTGAGGAAGCAAAAAGGTTGAACATGCCTTACGTAACCGAAAGATGGTTAGGTGGTATGTTGACCAACTTCGCGACTATCCGCAAATCATTGAAGAAAATGTCCTCCATCGACAAAATGATGAAAGAGGATTCTTACAAGAACCTTGCTAAGAAGGAGCGTTTGATGATCACCAGACAAAGAGAAAAACTGGAAACTGTATTGGGCGGTATCGCTGACCTTACCAGACTTCCTGCTGCTTTGTTTGTTGTGGACATCAAGAGAGAGCATATCGCTATCGCAGAAGCACAAAAGCTTGGTATCCCTGTATTCGCTTTGGTAGATACAAACTCCAACCCTAATGAGGTGGATTTCCCTATCCCTGCCAATGACGATGCATACAAATCAATCTCTTTGTTGGTAAAAGCGTTCGGTGCAGCTATCGAAGAAGGTCTTTCTGAAAGGAAGAAAGACAAAGAAGAAGCTAAACTTTCTGAAGAGGAAGAAGCTAAAAAAGCTGTTGACGCTGAAACACAAGAGTAATCCACTTTGATATACTGATTACAAAAGATTGAACACGTGGTCCAGACCTGTGTTCAATTTTTTGTTTTTACTAGACCTTTGGGGAATCCGAAACCCGGGAGGTCCTTTCCAAAATAGAAAAAGTTTAATCGCATAAATTGACTAAAACAATGGCTATTACTGCACAAGAAGTTAACAAACTGAGACAAATGACCGGTGCCGGTATGATGGACTGTAAAAAAGCCCTTACCGAAGCTGAAGGAGATTTTGAAAAAGCTATCGATATTTTGAGAAAAAAGGGTCAGAAAGTTTCTGCATCCAGAGCTGACCGCGAAACCAAAGAAGGAACTATCGTAACCAAAGTTTCTGCTGATGGCAAAACAGGCATGTTGCTTTCTTTGACCTGCGAGACCGACTTCGTGGCCAAAAACGAAGAGTTCGTTTCTTTTGCCAACGCAGCGCTGGAACTTGCCTCTAAAAACAACGCCAAAACTATAGCTGACATCCTCGCCCTGCCATACGAAGGCATCACTGTAGGTGAGAAAATCGTGGAACTGACCGGTAAAATCGGTGAGAAAATCGAAATTTCCCACTTTGAAGTAGTCAATGGTGAAGCTGTAGTTCCTTATATCCACTCCAATGGCAAATTGGGTGTATTGGTAGCCCTTACCAACACCAACGGTGCTGCAGTGGAAGAAGCCGGTAAAGACGTAGCCATGCAGATTGCCGCTATGAACCCTGTGGCAGTAGATAAAGATGGCGTAGATGCTACTACTGTACAGAGAGAAATCGAAGTAGGCAAAGAGCAGGCCAGACAAGAAGGCAAGCCAGAAGAGATGTTGGAAAAAATCGCTTTGGGCAAATTGCAGAAATTCTACAAAGAAAACACTTTGTTGAGCCAGGCTTTCGTAAAAGACAACTCTTTGTCTATCGCCCAGTATCTTGACAAAGTCAGCAAAGGTTTGACCGTAGCTGCTTTCAAAAGAATTGCTATCGGATAATCTTAGAATCAAGACTCAAGAAGCAAGAAGCAAGACTTGAGGAATTGGATATAAAAGCTGACTTCGAAAGGGGTCAGCTTTTTTTATCTGTTTGATTTTTGAAGATAAGGTTGTGACATATTTTGATAGACACTTTCCCGATAAGTGTGTAAACTTTAAATTATGAATTTGTGGTCAGGTTTCAAGGAGCCTGACCCTATCACCAAATATAAGCAGGAAACTGTTAAGAATAGTACCCCAATCTCGAATGGGCATTGTCCATTTTTTCGATGCTTCTCTTGAAGCGAGGAAAACAGACTTCATCACGGCATCATCTGTTGGGAAAGAGAGCTTGTTTTTGGTGTATTTTCTGATCTTCCCATTCAGGTTTTCAATTAGATTGGTGGTATAGATGATTTTGCGGATTTCAACCGGGTAATCGAAGAAAACGGTGAGTTCATCCCAGTTGTCCCTCCAGCTTTTTATAGCATACGAGTATTTTGAATCCCATTTTTTGGCAAAATCGTTAAGAGCAGCCCATGCGGCCTCCTTGGTAGGGGCAGTATAAATTTCCTTCATATCCCTTGTAAAGGACCTGCGGTCTTTCCATACGACATATCTGCATGCATTTCTGATCTGGTGGACAACACATATCTGGGTAACGGACTGAGGGAATGAGGCCTTTATTGTATCAGTAAACCCGTTCAGGTTGTCAGTTGCTGTTATGAGAATATCTTCAACCCCTCTGGCCTTCAGGTCAGTGAGTACCCCCATCCAGAAAGCGGAAGATTCATTTTTACCAAGCCAAAGGCCAAGAATCTCTTTCAGACCGTTGGTTCTGAGCCCAACAGCAATGTAAACAGTCTTGTTGACCACTTTGGAGTTCTCCCTGACTTTGAAGGATATACCGTCCATCCAGACGATCAGGTAAACAGGGTCAAGCGGTCTGTTTCTCCAAGCAACAATATCCTCCGCTACCGCATTGGTAACCCTTGAGATGGTAGAAGTGGAAACATTGATATCATAAAGTTCTCGGATCTGCTCCTCGATGTCCTGGTTTGACATTCCCTTGGCATACATGGATATGATCACGTTTTCAACGCCCTCTGCCATGCTTTTGCGTTTAGGAACAAGAGCAGGCTCAAAGCTGCCATCCCGGTCTCTTGGGACTCTGATTTCAGCTTCCCCAAAGGAGTTCTTTATAGTTTTGGAAGAATGGCCGTTTCTTGAATTGGGATTATCAGAGTTCTGATGCTTTTCATAACCAAGATGGGCATCTAACTCGCCTTCAAGCATCTTCTCTACAGCCCTTTTCTGAAGCTGCTGAAGAAAGGAATTAAGCTCCCCGGCAGTCCTGAACTGCTTGAGGAAGTCATCATTTAAGAGATCTTCTTTTTTCATTTTTGCAATCTGTGTGTTAAAGGTAAGAAATTGTCCACACACAGACCGGGTATTCGCCTACCGCGGGTTCCTCAAATTCCCTGTGCGATTTCTTCTAAATCACACAGAGAATTTCGAGGTATAACTTTAACTTCGTAAGTAGTAAAATCAACTTACACAGTTTTTGTCATAGTCCCTTTTGATATTTGCCTAAGGTTGATTTAAAGGCTACCTCTATACCTTAGACTCCCAACACAATAGAAGCATCAATATCTAATTTTCTGCTGATTTCCCGTGCAATTTTTAGTGTAGGCTCACTCTTACCATTAAGGTATTCACTGATTCTGGAACTGCTTACTCCAAGAACCTCGGCAAGAGCCTTCTGATTCAGCCCCTTTTCCTGCATACGAAGTTTAATGGATTCTGCCAATGTAGGTGGTTGTATTGGATAGTGCTTTTCTTCATAATCTGCCACCAAGTCAGAAAGTATGTTTAGTTCAACATGGCCAATTGAGTCAGGGTTTTCTATATTTTCAGGATTGGAAATCAATTCTTCAATCCTTTCAAGAAGTGCATTATATTCTTTTTCAGACTTGATCATGATTTAAATATTTTGGATGTCCTTTATTTTATCATACTCAGAATGTGTACCAATAAATCGGATGTATACTTTTTTGGCATTAAATGAGATGATAGCAACCAAACGGTATTTATTCCCTTTTATATTGAAAACAAACCAATGCTGTCCTAAATAATTTACAAGACAGATGTTTAGCTGTGTTTCTGCAATTTCTATTGTGATTTTATCTGTAATCCGGAAATAGAACCCCCTGTTGGCTTTTTTGAGGAGGTTTTTCATGGTCTTCAAAGGGTTTGTCCAGCCACTTTTGCAGCTCTATTTTAACGAATATGTTCAGTCTGATAAATGCAACCAGATTGGACAGATGCCATCCGAATTTAGCGGTTGCCTTCATCACTTTTAGGAGCAGAATGGTGATCAGCGCGGTCCATATCTGGATCATCACGGCATTTTTCGATGTTCCGATAAAGGTTTTGATATGGAGTAACTGCTTGATGTCCCTGAAGAAGATCTCAATCTCCCATCGGCACCGGTAAAGATCACCGATTGTCTTTGCTGACCATTTGAAGTTATTGGTAATCAGTTCGACGGTCTGTCGGTTTTTTTCGTCCCATACAGCCACTCTTCTGAGTTTTCCGGGGTACTTCACTTTTGACTGCGGGTTTACCAGTTCAATTTCTTCGTCTATCAGTACTTCCTGTGCAGTATTTTCAGGGAGTCGACGTTCATTGATTGTGCTGAACTTAAGGTTATCCTTGTGCCTTATGACGAAAAAGACCCCCTTGCTGTCCCAAATGTTGAGCATCGGAAAGTCATTGTAATAGCGGTCCGCCACTATAACGGATCCTTTCTCCAAAGGAATATCATAAGCGCCTTTATTGTCTGCCATACTTCCTTCTGTAATATTCACATAAACAGGGAGTTTCCCGTCATAGTCCAGAAGCGTATGCATCTTTACAGCACCCTTTTTGGTCCTGAAGGTTGCCCAGTCAAACATCGAAAGGCAAAGACTTACCACCGTGGAGTCGAGCAGATAGACGGGAGCCTTGATCCGTAGTTTTACCCTGCTCAGGGACGCCTGCTGTCCTAAATGCTTCAGAAGCTCGTAATACAGCTCCTTGAACAGGTCAGAGTCCCTGCGCTTGTTCTGATAACTGATACTGGACTTGGATGGTGCCTTGGCAATCCCCAGATGGTTGAGGTTCCCCGTGGCCGAACGCAGGCCGTTTGAAATATCCCTTACAGAAGTACTTTTGGCAAAATGGCAAAAAAGCATGGAAACCAAATGCGTCCAGCTGTCAAAGCCTTTGCAGCCCTTGTCCGTTTGCTTCTCTTCAACCAGTTTCTTGAAAATTGAACGCTCGATTTTTTTAATAATCTGAGAAAACAATGTAATATTACTCATGGGAGGTTTATGTTTTTTGGTGCAAACCCAAAATAGCTATTTTGGGCAAAAAACCAGACCTCTCATATTTTATTTAGGACGGTATTGAAAACAAACCGATGATTGCCAACATAATCTACGTTATTGAAATCTTTTTTTATATCATTGAGTGAAGCCCAATCTTTTTTACTTACAGCAGAATACCAGAATCTTAAGGGAATTTCAGCATCAGCATGTTTTTCCGAAAATTCTTGAATCCGCTTAAAAGTGATTATTCTCATTAACGTATAAAGATCATTGCTTTTACTTCCATATTTCAAAACAAATTTACATATTCTGGAAATCAATTCTATTATTTCTCTGCATTTTTTTAAGAACGGGCTAAAGATGAATTGAAAGCCTGAAATGCTGATCTCACCCGGGATTGCATCCCGAGCTGTCACAGCACAGCCCTTCATGCCTTCCCTTTATGTATTTCTGTCATGCAATAAGAAATTCAACAAATATCAGCCCTACGCCCCCCATTTCCCATTCTTCATTCTAAATTCAAAATCCCCCCTCTCTGCATCAGTTGCCAGAGCACGGCCCTTCCAACCTGCCCTCTATGGACCTCTGTGCCTCCTCGGTGAATCTCTGTGGAACAAAAAGAAATTCAACCTGGAAGAACTTCACCCCCCATTCTTCATTCCTAATTTTTCATTCTACATTTCCTCCTTCTGCTTCCGGAATTTTTTTCCTATTAGCCCAAATAAGAAAAAAACCACCCCGGTTTCCAAAGGTGGCTTCGAAGGTGAATTAAACAACTCTCTGTTCTACTCCAGCCATTTTGGCTTTGTGGTCTTGATATTGGCTCCCAATTGGTTCAGGATGTTATAAAGCCCAAAATAAGTCCTGTTGATATAAAGCCCATGCCTGGATCCCCTGGCCTGACGGGACTTTTTGAACATTTTGTCATTGGAAATTCTGTCCCCCAACTGGAAGATCTGTTCAAAGTAGGAATCATCTGCAAAATCAAAAGTTTCTGCATGGAAAGGTTTACCCAACAAAGAAATCATCTCTTTGAATACGCCCTTAAAATAGGTTTTTTCTTCCTCAGTATCTTTGTCAGAAATAAACTCCAGATTGTAAAACACCTCATTCAACTCCTGTTCATTGAGCAGCATGTCTTTTTTGATCAGGGCAAAGTAACCCTCATAGAAATCCTGGGGAAGGATTTTCACACAGCCAAAGTCAATGATGCCCAATTTGTTGTCAGGGGTGATGATGAAATTACCCGGGTGGGGATCTGCATGTACCTGCTGCAGGTTATGGACCTGATGGTGGTAGAAATTCCACAAAGATTGGCCTATTTTGTTTTTCGCTTCCTGAGAGGGATTGGACTCCAACCATTCTTTGATATGCTTGCCTTCAATCCAGTCCATGGTGATGATACGCTCAGAACTCATATCCTGATAGTATCCGGGGAAAGTAAGGCCTTCAATATGGCTACAGGCCGCTGAAATCTCCAAGGAGCGCTGAACCTCCAACACATAATCCGTCTCCTCTATCAGTTTACTCTCCACTTCCTCCATGTAATGATCCAGTTCCCTTTCGTTCATATTGAGCAGTCTCAGGGCAAAAGGACGGACCAATTTCAGGTCCGAACTCACCGAATCAGCCACTCCAGGGTATTGGATTTTTACGGCAAAGGTCTTTCCGTCTTTCGTAGCCTGATGTACCTGTCCAATAGAGGCTGCATTTACAGCCGATTTGGTAAAGGTATCGTACATCTGATCGGGGGTCTTCCCAAAATATTTCTGAAAAGTCTTGACGACCAATGGATAAGACAAAGGTGGAGCACTGTACTGGGCCATGGTAAATTTATCCTGATAAGCTCTGGGCAATAGGTTCTTGTCCATAGACATCATCTGGGCCACTTTCAGCGCTGAACCCTTCAATTGGCTGAGGGAATTGTAAATATCTTCTGCATTATTATTGTGCAGTTCCTCCTTGGACAAGCTGGGGTTGACCACTTTTTTGGCATAATGCTTTACATAGTTCCCTCCTACTTTGGCCCCTGTACTGATAAATTTTGCAGCGCGCTGCACTTTGGAAACAGGAATACTCTGCTGCTCCTTCACACTTCTTTCCATAAATCCCTGTATTATTTATTTTGGTATAAAAACTTGGCAAAGTCAATAAAGGTGTCCAGCGCACTTTTCCCCATCAGGTCAAAGGCCAGGTTGACCGACTTTTCAATGGCTGCATCTGTTTTCTCAAAGGAAGGAGAGGTATCCTTCAACCAGAACTGGAACACAAACCATACCTGCAACCATAATGCTTCATCATAACGCTCTGTAATCAAAGGCCTATTGGCAATCTCTTCCGTCTCTTTTCCTTCCAGGATAATCTCATTGGCAAAATCCTTGAATTTGTCTTTGAATGCTTTTACCTCATGGGGAAGTAGTTTTTTCAGGTCTTTTTGACCGCCGTATAGGGACAAGAGGTAGGATCTGTTTTTTTTCAGTTCTTCTACCAGGGTAAAGAGGAAACCCAGCAATTTTTCTCTGGCACTGTATTCCTTAAAGACCTCCTGGGATTCCAGATTTTGGATGGTATCATCGAATAATTTACCCCAAACTGCCGATTTGATGGCCTCGAAAGAGGTAAAATAAGTATAGAAATCGGACTCGTTCATTTTGAGTTCCTTGGCAAACTTATAGATAGACAAGGGTTCAGATCCGTTTTCCAGCACATGATTGAGATAACCTTGGATAATTTTTGTCCTTGGATCGGTTTTACTTGCCTTTTTGGCTGCTGTATTTTCCATTGTAATAATGTTTACTACAGGTATAACCCGCAAAAGGGAATTGAAGTTTTGAAAAGCAGTAGAATTCAGCAGGATTTTTAAAAATTATTTTTAGTTTTATGAAATACACCAGGCATGAATTGAAAATGGTCCAAGCCAAGCCCAAAAAGGAAAGGCAGATAAATTTTACGGCTGGATTTAAACTTAAAATTTCGTTTGTTGCCTTGGGAAGGGATAGATAATTGAAGGTTTTTTGGGTATAGGGGAGCTTGGTATAAAAGAACAAACCTCAACAACCAACAGACAGCTTGGAACTGAGGAAAAGTAAACCATTTTGACTGGTGACCAAGAACATAGATACGGCACAAAAAATGGACAGAGAGTAAGTCTTTCCCAATTTCTGCCTTAGGAGATGGATTTACCTTTTACCAGCACCTCTATTTCCAAACCCAAATGTTCAAGCTGGGCTATTCCTACAGGATTTAAATCCCTAAATTGAAACCTAAAAAGAAGGATCTTTATCACCTAACCCAAAGAGCACATGAACTTGGAATTGAAAATATTACAACCCAATGAATTCGGGGATTTTAAGAAGCTAATCCAGATTTTTGAAGAAGTTTTTGGGGTGCAAAACTTTACATTGCCAAGTGAACAACACCTGATAAAACTTTTGAACAAAGAAACTTTCTATGCGATTATTGCCAAAACAGAAGACCAAATTATCGGTGGCCTGACTGCCTATGTCATAGACCAATACTACTCAGAGAGACCTTGGGCCTACATTTTAGACCTTGCTGTTTTGGTAAAGTATCAAAGGAAAGGTGTTGGCAGAAAACTGGTAGCTTTTACTAACCAATATTTTAAAGAAAAAGGGTTTGAGGAGGTTTTTGTTCAGGCTGATGAAGTTGATGCTTATGCCCTGGATTTTTATCGGCTTACCCAACCAACAGAAGAAGAAAAAGTGCGGCATTTTTACTACAAATTGACTCCTGATCATTGAAATTAAAGAAAGAAAAACCAAAAAAGCCTTCATAGGATTTTTTTAGTGCATGTGATTTCCTGAGAATTATATTACCGCTCAAAAACTTTCCCTTGGAATAATCTATGGGCTGATTTAATATAGGAAAGCTAATGCTGCACTTATGAGACACCTTTACTTCCTTTTTACCCTTTCCTTCCTTGCTACCGCTACTTGGGCCCAAGACCGGGTCACCGGAAAAACATTTACTACCCGATCTGAAGTTATCGCGCAAAACGGCATGGCTGCCACTGCTCAACCTCTGGCCACGCAGGTGGCCTTGGATATCTTAAAAAAAGGCGGTTCGGCCATGGATGCCGCCATCGCTGCCAATGCGATGCTGGGCCTGGTCGAACCCAATGGCTGCGGAATCGGAGGAGATGTCTTTGCCATCATCTGGGACGCCAAAACCAAAAAGCTCTACGGCTTTAATGGAAGCGGCCGCGCTCCTGAATTGCTGACGATGGAAGTGTTCAAAGAAAAAGGCCTGAATTATGTTCCCCTGCTGGGGCCACTACCCGTAACGGTTCCCGGTTGTGTGGACGGCTGGTTTGAGATGCACAAGAGATTTGGGAAGCTATCTATGCAGGAAATCCTGCAGCCTTCCATCGACTACGCCAACAATGGATTTCCCGTCACCGAAGTGATTGCCTGGCAAATGAACGGTGCCTATCCAGAAATGCAGGACATTCCCGGTTTCCGAAAAACCTACATGCCCAATGGCAAAAACACTCCGAGAAAAGGAGAGGTCTTCAAAAATCCAGACTTGGCCAGAACCTACTCCTTGATTGCCAAAGAAGGCCGTTCGGCGTTTTATGAAGGCGAAATCGCCCGAACCATCGACCGGTTTATGAAGGAAAACGGTGGCTATCTCCGCTATGAAGACCTGAAAAAACATACCTCCGAATGGGTGGAACCTGTCAGCACCAACTACCGCGGATACGACGTATGGGAGCTTCCTCCCAACGGACAGGGAATCGCCGTCCTACAAATGCTGAATATCCTCGAAGGCTACGATATAAAATCCATGGGCTTTGGAAGTGCGGAATACCTGCATGTGCTTACCGAAGCCAAAAAGTTGGCATTTGAAGACCGGGCAAAATTCTATGCCGATCCGGCTTTCAATCAAATACCCGTTGAAAAATTGATTTCCAAAGCCTACGCTGCCGAACGTCGGAAACTCATCGATCCCAACAAGGCCGGACTGGCTTATCCTGCCGGAGAAATCGAAAAAGGCAACACGACCTACCTGACTGTGGCGGACAAGGATGGCAATATGGTTTCCTTTATACAGAGCATTTACGATGAATTTGGGTCGGGCATGGTTCCGGACGGCTTGGGTTTTGTGCTGCAAAACCGTGGACAACAGTTCAATGTTCAGGATCCAAACCATTGGAATTCATTGGCAAAAGGCAAACGGCCTTTTCATACCATCATTCCTGCTTTTATCACCAAAAACGGGGAGCCTTACATCAGTTTTGGTCTGATGGGCGGTTCAGTACAGCCTCAGGGTCATACACAGATTGTGGTCAATCTGATTGATTTTGGCATGAATCTGCAGGAAGCGGGGGATGCACCGCGGATGCGGCACAACGGAAGCTCCGAGCCTACCGGCTCGAAGATGACAAACGGTGGATCGCTCAATCTCGAAAGCGGCTTCTCCTATGAAGTCATTCGCAAACTAAAAGAAATGGGGCACCGGGTAGAATACACCGTAGGCCACTATGGAGGGTATCAAGCCATCTATTACGACAAGGTCAACAAAGTCTATATCGGTGCTTCGGAGTCCAGAAAAGACGGACAGGCAGCGGGGTATTGAGGAATGGCAATTTTGACTTTTCCCGATACACAAGCTAAGGCTTTGGCTGTAATAACAATGGCTTTATTAATCCCCCGAATTACAGATAATATTTTTATCTAAAAAAATCATGAAAACATCTGTCCTGTTTTGTATGCTACTTTTGATGCTAAGCGCCTGCAGCCAAAATAAACAATGGTATTCGATTGAGGACTTTTCGAAGGTCAAGAAAATCGATGCCCATGTTCATCTTGATACAGAAAGGTCGGCCTTTGTTGAAAAGGCCATGACAGATAATTTCCGTCTAATAAATGTGAGCCTAGAGGTTGATCAGGGCTGGAATGATGTATACAGGAAATACGGGGATGGCCTTCATCAACATCAATCTTTTCCCAAAACGGTGGATATGGTCACTTCATTCGCCGTTTCGGATTGGGATGATGCAAATTGGGAGGGAAAGGTTATTTCCTGGCTGGACAGTTGTTTTAAACAGGGGGCTTTGGGAGTAAAGGTTTGGAAAAATATAGGTATGGTTTCCAGAGACAGTTCGGGCAATTTAATCTCGATAGATGATGAAAGATTTGATCCTGTTTTCCGGTTCATTGAAGAGCGTGGAAAAACCCTGATGGGTCATCTTGGTGAACCCAAAAACTGCTGGTTGCCACTGGACTCCATGACTACAGAAAATGACCGCAACTATTTCAAAAACCATCCCCAATACCATATGTACCTTCAACCGGAGATGCCTTCCCACGAGGACTTGATGGATGCCCGGGACCGAATGTTGGAAAAGCATCCGGAGTTAAAATTTGTAGGAGCCCATTTGGGGAGTCTGGAATATAGCGTGGATGTGCTGGCAGAGCGTCTTGATCGGTTTCCAAACATGGCGGTGGATTTAGCTGCAAGAATGGGGCAGTTGTTTTATCAGACTGCAAATGACCGGGATAAAGTCCGGAATTTTTTCATCCAATATCAGGACAGGATTTTATACGGGACTGACTTGGGGGATAATGGGGAGCGTTCTCAGGAAAACCTGTACAGGAGCATAGATGAAAACTGGAAACGGGATTGGGAGTTTTTCGTGACCGATCATGAAATGCAAAGCGACCTGATCAAACAGCCATTCAAGGGTTTGCAATTGCCCAAAGAAGTGGTGGATAAGGTATATTACAGAAATGCTTTAAAATGGTTTGGAATGGAGGATGAGAAATTTTAAAATAAGAGGAATCATAAATGAGACACCCTAACTATTTCTTAAAAATCTTCCTGATCCCTATCCTTGTTTTCATCGGCATAGCTGATGCCATTTCCCAGAACAAATCAATACCTATGACGGAAGACATGTTAGAAACCAAGGACAAAGACCTCTTGAGAAAAGAACTGTATGACCTCTTGGGGAGGCTTCCGGATCGGGAAAGACCCATTTCCGTAGAATTGGTATCTACTGAAGAAAGGAATGGGGTCATCATTGAGAAATTATTACTGGACATCAATGGATTGGAGAAGGTGCCGGCCTTTTTTACCAAACCCAAAAACGCCAAGGGGAAGTTGCCGGTGGTTCTTTTTAACCACTCTCATTTCGGTCAATATGAAGTGGGAAAGAATGAATTTATCTATGGCAGAAAAGAAATGCAGGCACCACCCTATGCTTTCGCCTTGGCGCAAGAAGGATATGCAGGTTTTTGTCTGGATTCCTGGGGATTTGGGGAGAGATCGGGAAAGTCCGAATTGGATCTATTCAAAGAAATGTTGTGGAAAGGACAGGTGCTTTTTGGAATGATGGTATATGACAATTTGCGGGCATTGGATTATTTGGCTTCCAGGGAAGATCTTGATATGGAGCGGGTGGCAACTATGGGCATGTCCATGGGAAGTACCATGGCTTGGTGGCTTGCTGCATTGGATCAGCGTATTAAAGTGGTGGTAGATCTAAATTGTCTAACTGATTTCCAAACGTTTTTGGAAAAAAATGACCTCAGTCTTCATGGTATTTATTATTATGTTCCTGATTTATTGAACCACTTTTCAACTTCAAAAATCAATGGATTAATTTCACCCCGACCTCATTTTGGTCTGGCGGGAAAATTTGACCCACTTACCCCATTGGAAGGTTTGTCAATCATTGATGAAAACCTAAAGAAAATTTATGCAAAAGACGGAGCCCCTCAAGCATGGAAATTAAAAATTTATGATGTTGGACATGAAGAAACAGCTGAAATGAGGGCGGATATTTTACAGTTTCTAAGGGAATGGTTATAGAGGGATTAATTTCATACCTGGCAGGCAAATCCCCCAAACATCCAAAACAGATTTGTCCTTTTCAATTAACCTTTCACACGATAGCGGGATACCATTGACAGATTACCTTGATGTCACCCCGAGTCCTCAACATTTCGTAATTGTTCGGAATAGGTAATGACATCAAGTAACCCGCTAAGCAGTCTTCATCCAGGGATTTTAACATTTAGGGGAATGTACAGAAAAATAAATGACAAATATGGAAACGTCATCCTGATCCGCCACAGGCGGAGAATGATCTCCTCTATTTTGGGAGACTCTTGCTTCGTCAGAGTGACGGTTACTCATATTTGTCATTGGTAGATTTTAAAATATCAGGGTGACGAAGAGTTTATATGGAATTTTCTGATAAAGTCTATTTCACCACTTTCTCCACCACAAGGTTGTGGTTGGTGTAAATGCAGATATCTGCCGCTATTCCCAAACTCTCTCTGACCATTTCTTCAGCCGACAAGTGGGGGGCGAATTTTTTCAAGGCTCTTGCCGCAGACTGGGCATACATGCTTCCTGAACCAATGGTTGCGATCTCCATATCAGGCTCAATGACGTCCCCTGTCCCTGAAATGATCAGGATATCCTGACTGTCCGCCACAATCATCATGGCTTCCAGTCGGCTTAGCATCCTGTCCATTCTCCATTCCTTGGCCAGTTCTACAGCAGCCCGCTTCATGTTATTGCCATAAGCGCCTAACTTCTCCTCGAATTTTTCCAATAAGGTAAATGCGTCCGCTGTAGACCCTGCAAAACCGGTGACAATTTTACCTCCCTGGAGTTTCCTGATTTTATTCACCGTACTTTTTGCCACAGTATTTCCCAAAGTGGCCTGACCATCTGCACCGATGACTACTTCTCCATTATGCTTGATGGCCACGACGGTGGTTGATTTTATTTTTTCCATTTTTTTTAAGTCTTAAGAGTTTAAACGAAATATACTTCGTGAAATATGCTTAGCGAAATTCACTTCGTGAAATAAATTGAAATATGCTCTGCCATGGTTGACAGGTTCGGGAAATTTAAGTTTTGAGATAAACTTCTTAAAAAAACAGAAAGAATATGGCCCAATAATTTCCCAGGTATGAATTGAAGAAGCCAATCGGCCCTTTCTATTTCTATTTATTTCAACTTTATTTCGCCAAATGCTTATTTCTGTTTTTATCCATTTCAATAACCATACTAAAAGCAAAAAGTCCTGATTTGTCAGGACTTTTTGGCATATTTCAAATTGGAATTAGATCAAAATCCTAACCGGATCCTCCAAGAGGCCTTTGAGTGTCTGAAGGAAAGCAGAACCAACTGCTCCATCCACTACCCTGTGGTCACAGGATAGGGTCACCTTCATGACATTGCCTACCTTCATCTGTCCATTTTTAACTACCACAGTTTCTTTGATTCCACCTACAGCCAGGATACAGGCATCCGGTGGGTTGATGATGGCCGTGAACTCCTCAATTCCGAACATTCCCAGATTAGAGATGGTAAAGGTATTGCCTTCCCAGTCTTTAGGCTGAAGCTCTTTGTTTTTGGCTTTTGCTCCAAGGGTTTTGGCCTCATTGGAGATCTGGGAAAGGGATTTGCTGTCTGCAAACCTGATCACCGGCACCAACAATCCTTCTTCCACCGCTACGGCCATTCCGATATGGATATGGTCATTGTACCTGATTTTGTCTCCCAGCCAGGAAGAATTTACCTTAGGATGCTGGCGCAAAGCTGCGGCTGTAGCTTTGATGACCATATCGTTGAAGGAAATCTTCACAGGAGATACCTCATTCATGCTATTTCTTGCTTCAATGGCCTTGTCCATATTGATCTCCATGGTCAAGTAGAAATGAGGGGCGCTGAATTTGCTTTCAGCCAAACGCTTGGCGATAACTTTCCTCATTTGGGAAACCTTCTCTTCTCTGAAGGATTCCTGGCCTACAGCTGGAGCAGAGGTTGCCATAGCTGTAGGAGCAGCGGCAGTCTGGGCTACTGCTGGTGTATAGTTTTCTACATCTCTTTTAATGATCCTTCCTCCTTCTCCGGTACCTTTGACCAAAGTGATGTCAATTCCTTTTTCTGATGCCATCTTCTTTGCCAAAGGAGAAGCTTTCACCCTGCCGTTGTCAGACGCGGAGGAAGTACTTACAGCTACCTCAGGAGCCTTTGCCACCTCTTCTTTTTTGGTTTCTATTGCAGGAGCTTCTTTCTTTTCTTCTGTTGGAGCTGATGTTTGTGCGCCTGATTTGGACTGATGGGCTTTTAGCAGCTTTTCAAAGTCCGCACCCTTTTCACCGATGATGGCAATTACTCCATCGACAGGAACAGAATCTCCTGCTTCTACACCTATGTAGAGGAGTGTACCGTCTTCATAAGATTCAAGCTCCATGGTAGCCTTATCGGTCTCCACTTCTGCAATGATATCCCCAGATTTGACCGAATCACCTACCTTTTTCAACCAGGAAGCGATAGTACCCTCTGTCATGGTATCACTCATTTTCGGCATGGTGATTACCGTGGCGTTGATACCGGAAACATCAATACTTTCGGTTTTTTCTTCTTTGGCAGCTGGCTTTTCTTCTGCTTTAGGCTTTTCAACTTCCTGCTTTTCTTCTGTTTTAGCAGACCCGTTTCCGCCAGCTTGAATGTCTTTCAGTATTTTATCTATATTCTCACCCTTTTCACCGATGATGGCGATAACTCCATTTACCGGGACAGCGTCCTTTTCCTGCACACCTATGTGCAACAAAACCCCCTCTTCGTAAGACTCCAGTTCCATGGTAGCCTTATCCGTTTCAACCTCTGCCAATATATCTCCAGGCTTAACGGTATCTCCTACTTTCTTTAACCACGCTGCGATTACACCCTCTTCCATGGTGTCGCTCATTTTAGGCATTCTAATTATCTCGGCCATAAGCTTAAATTATCCTAGTCAAATTTTAAGGAGTCCAAAAATAGTTGTTAAAATGTCTTAATTCAAATTTAATAATAGTAATTTCAGGATTAAAAAGTCCAAAACAGCTGATTTTGTTTGATTATGCCTGTAATCCATAAGACAACTTACGAATATCCCCCCTGGCTTTTCAATGGTCATTTGCAAACAATTGTACCGGCCTTGATGCGCCCTTCAGCTGTATTACCCTTTGAAAGAGAAAGGATTAATACACCGGATGGGGACTTTCTGGATCTTGACTGGCTGAAAAAAGGTTCCAAAAACCTGGTCATTATCAGCCATGGGCTGGAAGGAAATAGCCGGCGTCCTTATATGACCGGGATGGCCCGACAATTTTTCACACAGGGCTTTGATGTTCTGAACTGGAACTACAGGGGCTGTAGTGAAGAGATGAACAACACACCCATTTTTTACCATTCCGGTGCCACTTATGACCTGGACTTTGTAGTCAATCATGCCTCGGTGGCTTATGAAAATGTTTATCTCGTTGGATTCAGCCTGGGCGGAAACCTGACATTGAAGTATTTGGGTGAAAAAAGAGAAAGGTCTCCCAAGATCAAAAAAGGGATTGCCATTTCCGTACCCTTACACCTGGAAAGTTCCTGTCTGAAAATCTCCTCCGGTGAAAACATCCTTTATGCCAAAAGATTCCTGAAAACACTCAAGGAGAAAGTTGTGAAAAAGGCCAAAAAATTTCCCGATGAAATCCCGGTGGGCATCCTGCGGAAAATCAAAACCCTTCAGGACTTTGACGACCACTATACCGGTCCGCTTCATGGATTTGAAGATGCCCATGACTACTATGAGCAAAACTCTTCACTTTATTTCCTGGAAAACATTGAGGTCCCTGCCCTGATACTGAATGCTCAGAACGACCCTTTTTTGAGCGACAAGTGCTTCCCCATCAATTTGGGCCGAAAACTGGACCAGGTCTGGATGGAATTCCCTAAGTATGGAGGACATGTAGGTTTCAGCCCAAGAAAAAAAGAGGACATTTACTGGTCAGAAAAAAGGTCATTTGAATTTATCACGGGCAATCTGTAATTTTCCAAAAAACAAAAGCTTATGTGCGGCAGATACTCTTTGAGCAAAAGTAAAATCCAACTGGAAGAAAGATTTCAGGCCGAAATGTTGGGGGATTTCAAACCGAGGTACAATATCGCCCCAACCCAACTTGTCCCCGTAATTACTTCGGAAAGTCCCAAAGGATTTTCCTTTTTTTATTGGGGGATTACGCCTGATTTTGGAAAAAACAAACCTGTTTCCCAGAAGTTTATCAATGCCAAAGCCGAAACCGTGCATGAAAAAATCTCTTTCAAAAATTCCTTTCAAAAGAGACGCTGCCTGGTCCCGGCTGATGGTTTTTATGAATGGAAGAAGTTGGGGAAAAAGACCAAAATCCCCTACCGGTTTACATTGGCCAATGATGAAGCATTTGCTTTTGCAGGAATATGGGAAGAATATGAGAATGAGCTTGGAGAAAGCAACCATACTTTTCTTATCCTGACAACCGAACCCAATGCAATAGTATCAGAGGTCCATGATAGAATGCCGGTTATTCTCAAAAAAGAAGATGAAAAAAAATGGCTGGACAAATACAGCAGCCAGGAGGAACTTATAAAAATGCTGTCGCCTTATCAGGCGGATGAAATGATCAGCTACACTGTTTCCCCTTTGGTGAACAGTGTAAGCAATGACAGTCCATCCCTCATACGCAAGACCTCAGCGCCCATAGATCAATTTGGAAATTACACTTTATTTGGCTGATGCAAGATATTCAAATCCTAGACCTTGATTTTTTAGAAACAAAAGATGCCATCGCTTCTTTTCTTGTCAAAACCGATATAGGCCCCATACTGATAGAGTCTGGTCCGGAAAGCACTTTCCCTGCCCTGGAAAAAGCCTTGCATAATCTGGGGTACAACATCCATGACATACAACATGTCCTGTTGACCCATATCCATTTTGACCATGCCGGTGCGGCATGGAGATTGGCACAGCTTGGGGCAAAAATTTATGTACATCCCCTTGGAAAACTCCATTTGGAATCCCCGGAAAAGCTTTGGAACTCTGCCAAGTTGATTTATGGAGAAGACATGGACAGGTTATGGGGACAGATGCAGCCCATACCGGAAAATCAGGTGATCGCTGTAAAAGATGGTGAAGTCCTTGAATTTGGAAACACAAGGATCAAAGCGCTGCACACGCCCGGGCATGCAATACATCACATTGCATGGAATTATGATGGCAATATTTTTACGGGAGATGTAGCCGGTGTGAAAATTGACGGTGGTCCTGTAGTTCCTCCCTGCCCTCCCCCCGATATCCACATTGAAGCCTGGAAAAACTCTTTGGCGATTCTTAAGGCAGAAAACCCTAGGGCTTTGTACCTGACGCATTTTGGAATTATTAATCATATTGACCAGCACCTGGATAATCTTTCCTACATTTTGGACGAATGGGCAAGATGGATAAAACCCTATTTTGAAAAAGGAGAAGATCAACAATTGGTCATTCCAAAATTTATGGAGTTTACCCAATCCCAATTAAAAAAAGAAAACTGTTCTGAGGAGCTTGTAAAAGTATATGAATATGCAAATCCAAGCTGGATGTCAGTAGCAGGTCTTTACCGATATTGGAAATTGAAATCCCAAGGAAGGATTTAGCTCAATGCCCCATTGCCATCAACTTAAAGCCATTCCTTAGACATATTATTTGGAAAACGGCTAGGAAGTAGGATATTTGTATGCTGTGCATAACATTTAAAAGCAGGGCTTCGAAACAATAATCCCAAGTAGCTTTGAAAGAGATGAAAAAATCCAGAATAATCGGTGTAGGCCACTATGTCCCTGAAAGGGTCATTATCAATGAATACCTTTCTACTATTATGGATACCAACAATGATTGGATTGTGGAAAGAACAGGTATCCAGGAAAGAAGATGGTTTACGCCAGGAAAAGATACTGTCACCAGTATGTCAGCAGCCGCTTCCAGAATGGCACTGGAAAGAGCAAAATTAACCCCGCAAGACATAGACTTCATCGTATTTGCCACCATTACCCCCGACTATTTCCTTCCCGGCAACGGCGTTTTACTCCAAAGAGAACTGGGGATGGGCACAATCGGGGCTTTGGATATACGTAACGCCTGCTCCGGTTTCATTTATGCTTTATCGGTAGCTGACCAGTTTATCAAAACCGGCATGTACAAAAATATTTTGGTAGTGGGTGCTGAAATCCAGTCCTCTGCTCTGGACAAAAGTGATGAAGGAAGATCAAGTGCTGTTATTTTCGGGGATGGAGCAGGCGCAGCTGTTCTGACTGCCGTGGAACCAGATCAACCCGGGATTTTGTCCACCCATTTACATGCCGAAGGACAATACGCTGAAGAACTGTACTGTATCGCTCCAAGCAGCAGTACAGAGGTACGGATCTCCCAGGAAATGATAGAAAGAGGTGACTTTTTTCTAAAAATGAACGGAAATGCCGTTTTCAAACATGCTGTCGTCAGATTTACCGAAGTGATTCAGGAAGCTCTGGATGCCAATGGAAAAGACAAGTCAGAAATCGACCTGTTGGTACCCCATCAGGCCAACCTCAGGATCAGCAATTACATCCAGCAAAAATTGGGGTTACCCGATGAAAAGGTCTTCAACAACATCATGAGATTAGGAAATACCACAGCGGGTACCATTCCAATAGCCCTGAGCGAAGCTTGGGAACAGGGAAAGATCAAAGAAGGAGATTTGATCTGCCTTGCTGCTTTTGGCAGTGGGTTCGCTTGGGCTTCTGCATTGTTGAACTGGTAATTTTCACTTCTCCGTGAACATTAAACTGGACATTGCTTTTTGGAAGGAATCTAAGGATTTATTCCGCCGTTTTCACGAACAGGTGAAAATCATCCAGGATGTATTTACGGAGATTGCCAACCATTTTCCTCAGGAAAAACTTAAGCAATATTTTGTGCAGGCTAAAAGTTGCAAGGTAAGCAAAGGCAATCAACTCGGATTTCTTCCCTATCAGGTATTGGATATTGTCCGGGATTTTGATCCCCTGACAGGATTCAACATCAGGCTTCTCAATTGGTGGGGTAATGGTTTTTATATTTTCCTTACTTATGGAAGCCAAATCAAACAGCAGTACAAAAATGCCTGGATATCCAAATTTGATGATTTTCATATTTCTTTTACCGAAACACCCTATGATTATCCTCAAGTTGAAAAAAACAGCCTGATTTTGAATGAAAAAAATATTACTTTAGCTATTAATTCTTCAAATCAGCTCCAAATCTGGAAAAAACTTGATATATCAGAAGACCCAGGCACAACATCAAAAATGATCTGTCAATTACTCACTGACATTTTAGAAGTACATGGCTGAGCTTCTTTCTCTTCCGTTATTTGGGCTAATTTAAAACCGATCAAGGCTTATTTCGTATCCTAATTGAAAAATGAGACCATACTGTATGAAATATATTTTTGGCATTTTGATTTTCCTGACTTTACAGACGACATCCTTGGCTCAAACCAGACCAAATGTTGTTTCTATATTCAACTCGGATTCAACCCTAATAGGTACTGGGATTTTAAACAATGGACTGATGGAGGGTTTATGGAGATTTGAAAATCCACAAACAAAAAGACTGGTCCAAACCATAAATTTTGAAAGAGGAAAAAGAGAAGGGCTGGCGGTAAGTTTTTTCCCTTCAGGCTCCAGAAATGTTGAAGCGGAATACCGGAACAATAAACTAAACGGGATTTACAGAGAATATGATTCCAATGGGATTTTGAAACTGGACATGGTTTTCAGAGACAGTGTCCGGATTGGTCCGTATAGAGAATATTATGGAAGTGATGGACAGCCTGATTTTTTCAATCCCAGACAGATAAAAGTTGAAGGGCAGTATGTTGATGGCAAAAGAAACGGAAAATGGGTCACCTTCTATAATAATGGTGAAATAGCAATCATCCAAAACTACGAAAACGGGATTCAGGAAGGGCCCTATTTTGAATATGACATTTATGGGACACTGATTCTTGAAACCTCTTACAAAAATGACCAACCCCACGGCTCTTTTAAACGATACTCGGTAGGGAAATTAGTGGAAGAGGAAGGGGAGTTCAAAAATGGCAGGAGAATAGGCAAGTGGACCACCTATTTTCCTGGTACAAGGACCTTGGAATCGGAAACATACTATGATCAAAATGGAAACAGGACCGGAGAATGGAAGTTTTATTATCAAAACAGGAGGATTGCCAGGATCGAAAAATATGAAAATGACATTCCTGTAGGAACATGGGAGGAATATTTCCCTAACAGGACATTGGCAAAAAGAATGACCTATGAACTGGGACTTCCCGTGGGAGAGTACATTGAAAACCATTCCAACGGAAAAGTTTCAGTAAGCGGTCAATATAAAAACGGGGTAAAAGATGGCTTATGGAAGAGTTATTTCCCAGAGGGGAACCTGTATTCCATTGGGGAATACAAAAACGATCTCAAAACAGGTCTTTGGAAATACTTCAATAAAATAGGTATTTTGATAGCAGAAGGTGAGTACTTTTTGGGCTCTGAAAATGGACAGTGGGTTTATTATTACGATGGCGGTCAACTGAAATCCATAGGAAGTTATTTTCTCGGTTTTGAAGACGGCATATGGGGCTTATTCTACGATAACAAGCAACTTACCCAAGAGGAATATTGGGACAACGGCAGACTGATGAACGTAGGGGATTACTTTTCCTATGATGGCCAAAGAACTTATGACAAGGGAACCCTGACCGATGGTAATGGTACCAGAATCACTTATTACACTTCAGGCAAAAAAGAATCAGAAGGTAATTACAGATCTGGTAAACCAGACGGATTGTGGACTTATTTCCATGAAAACGGCAATAAAGCCTCTGAAGGACAAATGGTGGACGGAAAAAAAAATGGACCCTGGAGGTATTTCAACCTAAACGGAAGACTGGAACAGATCATCAATTTCAAAAACGATGAAATCGTGACCGAAGAAGAGCAAATGAGAAACGAAATCAGGTTCAATAGATTCAATTAAACACAATCCCACCCAACGGAGTTTATCAAATAAAAACTATGTTTGGATTATTTAAGAAAAAATCGGAATTGGAAAAACTCCAGGAGACTTATAAAAACCTTTTGGACAAATCCTATAAAATGTCTCATAGCAATAGAACAGAGGCAGATAAGCTAATGGCCGAGGCCGAAGAAGTTGCCAAAAAGATCGAAGCATTGAAAAAAAATTAAAAAGAGGTCCTGTTTGGACCTCTTTTTGCTAAATGAACAATAAGATTTTTTCCTTCACCAGAAAACCCTCCATTCCACACCCAAACAATCATATTTTATTCTGATTATTTTAATATATTTTATTCTAGCTAAAACGTTTTTTCTAATTTTTTATTTCTTAAATACCGATTTTGCAAAAACTTTGGCCTGAAAGTTGCCGTAAATACAATCAAACGCACTAAACGATACCGTTATGAAAAAGGCAACTATATATCTTATGGGTCTGGTACTCGTGCTGGGCATGGGTATGGCTTCCTCTGGAAAGGCACAGGCCTCCCCTCATAATTTTGGGGTTTCATTCCAGATATTCTACAATGAGCTAAGCCCATATGGGGATTGGGTGATGGACCCAACCTATGGTTATGTTTGGATTCCTTATGTAGATAGAGGATTTCAACCTTATGTGACCAATGGCTATTGGACCATGACCAATTTTGGAAATACCTGGGTATCTGATTATGATTGGGGCTGGGCTCCTTTCCACTATGGCAGATGGTTTTGGAATGATTTCTATGGTTGGGCCTGGGTACCTGGATATGAGTGGGGACCTGCCTGGGTAAGTTGGAGATCCGGTGGGGGATTTTACGGATGGGCACCTCTTGGTCCAGGAATGCATGTAGGCGTTAACATCATGATACCTGCAAGACACTGGGTATTCGTGCCACAGAGAAGATTCAGGGCCAAACACTTCCACAGGTATTTCGTACCTCACCACCAAGTAGTCAATGTCTACAATAGGACTACCATCATCAACAATACCTATGTAGTCAATAATACTACTTATTACACTGGACCTTCCAGAAGAGAGATTCAAAGAGTAACTGGATCCAGTGTTCCGGTTTATCAAGTGAATAACGCTTCAAGACCGGGAAGATCCGTCGTGCAGAACAACAATGTCAATATATTCCGTCCTGAAATCAGCAATGCAAGAAGTACAAATGAACAGGCAAGACCTTCTATGGCATATACTTCTGACGAATATAGACAAAGATCCGCTACTCAGCAGAGATCAGTAGAACAAGAAAGGTCCAATTCTGTAGGACCGTCCAGAAACTCCCAGGCTATGCCTTCTAGAAATGCTCAGCAGCCTTCTCAAAACCAGGCTGTCCGTGGAGCAAATAATAACGGATCAAACGGATCCGCTACAAGAAGCGCACAAACTGGACAAAGCAGCAATGGCCAGGTTGCATCCCCAGCTGTTAGAGGTAGCAACCAAAACAATCAGAACAATGCAGCAGTCAGAGGTACAACTACTCCTACCCGTCAGCAGAACACAGCAGTAGGAAACAATAATGCCTCAAGGCAATCAGCACCTGCCGTTGGACAGAATACTTCAGGCCGTCAAAACAACAGCAGCGTCGGAAACGCGGGACCAAGTAGACAAAACAACAGCGCCGTAGGGAACTCAAACCCAAGCAGACAAAACAATGGCGCTGTTGGGAATACAGGTCCAAGCAGGCAAAATAACAGCGCTGTAAGAAGCAGTTCTAACTCGAGACAATCCAGTCCTGCTGTTTCTTCCTC
Organism: Cecembia calidifontis; assembly: GCF_004216715.1. Taxonomy (NCBI): domain Bacteria; kingdom Pseudomonadati; phylum Bacteroidota; class Cytophagia; order Cytophagales; family Cyclobacteriaceae; genus Cecembia; species Cecembia calidifontis. The sequence goes on along the minus strand of NZ_SGXG01000001.1, from coordinate 2,130,202 downwards.
AGCAAGCAATTCAAGATCAAACTCTGGTGCTGTGAACAGATCGAGCGGAAACAATAACAATAACCGAACTGCCAGCTCCACAAGGGGCGGTAGAGGAAATGAATAATAAAAGGTGGTCCAAAATGGACCACCTTTTTTTGCATATGCAAAAAACTTTTTCAACTTGAGCCCTTTACTTTCAAACTTCGCACTTATTTTAAAGAAGAAATCCGAATTATTTGAATTTTTCAATTAAGCACTTTTGTAATTCATTAAAAATTCACGTAATTGACTTTTTAAATTTTGCCAGAATGAATTTAATCGACCCAAAAAAGGCCTTAGAAAAAATAGAGGGAGTGGTAGAAACAAAAAGCTACCTGAATAAACTCAAACTGATCAAAAACTTATACACCAAAGGAAGCAATACGGCTGGGGAAATGTGCAATGAAGTTGGAATCAGTCTTCCCACTGTCAATTCTCTTTTAAGTGACCTTATGGCTTCCGGAGAGATCATCAAACATGGGAGGGCAGAGTCTCAAGGTGGAAGAAAACCCGATTTATACAAGCTGGCGGAAGATTCCTTTTATATTATTTCCGTTGACATCAACAAGTTCAGAGTCCGTACCTGTATCTATGACAGTTCAAACCAGGCTGTAACTGAAGCCTCTATGTTGAAAATACAGTTAAACAATGAAAAGGAAACTTTTGATAAAATCTGCAACTTTATTTTGGCACATAAAAACAAATCAGGACTACCGGATGAAAAAATAATTGCAGTTGGAATTTCCATGCCGGGGTTAATTGATTCTGTGAATGGAGTCAATTATACCTACCTTAAATTTGGCAAAAAAAGCCTGTTAGAAAACTTTGAAGCCAGATTGGGGAGGAAAGTATTCCTTGAAAATGATGCGCGTGCCATGACCTTGGCAGAATTTAAATTTGGCCATAATGACCAGTATAAAAACGTTTTGGGAATCTTTATCGGATGGGGAATAGGTTTAGGAATTTTAATCGATGGAAAAATTTACCAGGGAGCATCAGGTTTTGCAGGAGAGTTTAGCCATTCCCCCATATTTGAATCCAGGGACATAACCTGTAGCTGTGGTAAAAAAGGATGCCTGGAATCGGTTGCTTCAGGAACTGCCATTGTGAGGATGGCCAAAGAAGCCATTGAAAATGACCATGATTCCATCCTTGCCAGAATGGCAAGAGAAAATGAAGGGGAGATAGAACCCTATTTAGTTGTTGATGCGGCCTTGGCAGGAGACCAAAGGGCCATTACAATTCTTTCTGATGCAGGCTTGGATTTAGGACGGGGCATTTCTATACTGATCCAACTGTTGAACCCTGAACTGATTATCATTGGAGGCTCAGTAGCTGAAGCCAAGCAATACCTGATTACCCCTATCCAACAGGCCTTGAATATCTATGCCATGGCTAAGGCGAGGGAAAACACAGAACTGACCCTTTACAAACTCGGCAAGGAAGTTGGCCTATTAGGAGGAGTGGCGGTGGTCAATGAAAAGATTTTTGAGGATATCCTAAATTAGCGTTCAGGTACATCAAAAAAATTGTCCCGAAATATCGTCTAAAACTGTCTTTATTTTTAAAAAAAATTTAATTGGCCATCAAGTGACCATAAGTTTGATGTCTTTTATATCCTCAAAAAAAACAGCAGCCGCTCCAAAAAGCGCTGCATTTTCTCCAAACAGGCTCACCTCAAAAGGAACAGACAATCCCGATTTAGACAGATTTGACCTCAGTTGTTCCTGAAACAAATAGGCAGATCTGGAAATACTCCCACTGATAATGACACGGTCAAAACGATGGATTTCATACTGTTGAATGATGAATTCACTAAGATTTGAAGCAAACTCCGAAAAAATCTCTTTAAGCACCTCAGAATCTCCAAGCGCATCGATGAGTTCTTTGACTCCTGTTGCCTTAATGCCAATTTTTTTCTGGGCTTGGGACAAAAACCAATTAGAACCTAAATAATCTTCCACTATCCCCTCTTTAAATGGGAAATTCCAAAGGGAAGCATCCCTGATATCCCTTCCTTTTTTCAAAGCTGAACCAAGGCCTGAGCCTAAGGTAATACCTAAAATAGAATCTATACCCCTACCCTTTCCAAATAAGGATTCTCCATATAAAAATGCTTCTGCATCATTGATGAATTTGATATGATTTTCGGGAATCCAAAGCTCTTTACAGAACTCCTTTTTAATATTCACCCCATAAAGACTTAAAAATTTGCCTTGCTCCTGAATCAGACAAATACCCTCTGAATAATCAAAAGGAGCAGGCATGGCTAAAGAAATATACACATCTTCAAAAGAACCGACCAAACTATTGATCTCATCAAACCAGCTTTTCAAAATCTCGGATTTTCCCAGTCGGGAATCCACCGAAGCCCTTTTGGTTTTTTGAAGTTTGAGGTTTTTGCCAATTTTCTCAAACAATGCGACAGTCAAGTGGGAGCCTCCTATATCCCCCGCGATAATTCTCATTTTGGTCATTTGGGCTGTGGTTTTTTAAAGCAATTCCCCTGCTCACCACTTCACAATTCATCTTCAAGGGCAAAGTTTGCAAAACCTTTTTGCTAAAAGGTTTTACCTAAATTAAAAAATTTTAATGAAAGCAATCAAGTTGCCCTTAATAAATTTCCGGTATCAATGTAAAACTGAAGATTCTCGCACATTCAGCTTATTGGACAAAACTATTTTTTGGTTTTCATTTTGTCCAGTCCCCTCCAATTGTTTCAACATAGACTCCATTAAACTTTCGGCTATTTCCTCAATTGGTTGTTCAATAGCTGAAATCGGAGGCTGAAAAAGATTGAAAAAATAATGGTCATCGAAAGAAACCACTTTTATCTGCTGGGGGATTTTTTTTCCAAGTTTGATCAAAGCCTGAAGCCCTTCAAAAGCCAGGTAATTGGTTGAAAAAAAGACTCCGTCCAACTCGGGATGAGAGGTAAGAAATTCCAAAATTCTTTGGGAGGCATACTGTTCCGCTATGGTATGGAATTTAACTTTTAGGATAGAAGAATGTACTTTACTTCCCTTTAAGGCTTCCTGGAATCCTGCCAGCCTGTCCATCATTTGGGTCTGATTGGAATCTACAGTAACAAAACCCAAATTCCTGCATCCCTGGTCCATAAGATGCCTTGTAGCTTCTTCGGCACTGGTTTTATTCTCTACTATCACATAACTACAATCCACTTCGGGCATCCATCTGTCAAAAAGGACAACAGCTACACCTTCTTCCAGTAATTCTTTCACTACATTCTCCAATCCCGGTGTAGGGGTAATTATAAACCCATCCACATTGCGCACTTTGAATGTCCCGATCAGTTCTTTTGCTTTGTCGGTGTCATTATCAGTACTGCAGTAAATGATTTTGTAACCATTTTTGTAGGATTTCTCCTCAATCAGTCTCGCAATGGAAGCAAAAAATTGATTGGATATATCCTCTACCATTAAAACAATCACTTTGGATTTTCCCAGTCTTAAACTTTGGGCAATATGACTGGGTTTGTAGCCAATTTTTTTGATATAATCCTGAACCTTTTTGGTCATTTCATCACTGATCCTCTTTTCCCTGCCTTTCCCATTTAGGATGAATGATACTGTCGTAATTGAAATGCCCAGTGCTTCAGCAATGTCCTTGATGGATGTCTTTTTTTTAGCCATAATTTCGTCAGGTCCTGAAAACCGCCAGCAATATGGAGAAAAAACAAGTTGGATTCTCAATACCGCTTCTTATTGTCAAAAATTCAATAGCAACGGTTTTTTAGGGATCAAAAATGAGACCAATAAAAAAGCCCGGAAGAAAATTCTCCGGGCTTTTTTATAACATACTGTCTTTTATTTGATAAAGAGCATCTCTCTGTATTTCACCAATGGCCAGAATTCATCATCTACCAATAGTTCCAATTTGTCCACAGCATATCTGATTTTATCAAAGTACGCTTCTTTTACATCGGTACAATACCCCTTGGCACGCTTGGCTACATCTTCTTCCTTGTTCAATCTTCTACGTGCATCTATCATGGCATTGACACTCTCCTTAAGAGATTCCAAATGCTTACTTACTTCTTTGATCGTTTCTACTGCTGGCTTGTTATCCAGACCTAGGCCTTTCAGACCATTTGCATTTTCTATCAATTTGTTTTGATACTGGATCGCAGTCGGGATTACATGGTTTAGCGCGAGATCACCCATTACCCTGGATTCAATCTGCACCTTCTTGATGTAATTTTCCAACATGATTTCATGCCTTGCGTGCAATTCAATCGGAGTAAGGACATTGTGCTTACTAAAAAGCTCAATTACTTTTTTGTCATGGTAAACATCCAAAGCAAAAGGAGTGCTCTTGAGATTTGACAAACCTCTTTTTGCAGCTTCATTGGCCCACTCTTCAGAGTATCCATCTCCCTCAAATCTGATTTTTTTGCTGTCCTTGATGTATCTTCTCAACACATTGACAATCGCAATCTTCTTTTCTTTGCCACCGGCCATCTCTTTTTCAATGTCTTTGGCCATGGTTTTCAAAACTTCGGCAACAATCACGTTCAGTACAGTCATTGGACCAGCAGAGTTGGCACTTGAACCAACGGCCCTGAACTCAAATTTATTGCCGGTGAAAGCAAATGGCGAAGTTCTGTTCCTGTCCGTATTGTCCAAAATGATTTCAGGGATTTTGGAAATACCCAGCTTCATGTACATGTTATCACCTTTCTCGATCTTCACGTTGCCGTTTTTTTCCAATTCATCCAACACACCGGTCAAGGTAGATCCTAAGAAAACAGACATGATGGCAGGCGGGGCTTCATTGGCGCCCAATCTGAAGTCGTTACTTGCTGAAGCAATACTTGCCCTTAAGAGGTCCGCATTGTCATAGACTGCCTTTACAGTTGCGACCACAAAGGCAAGGAACTGAAGATTTTCTCTTGCCGAATTGCTTGGCTGGAACAAGTTGACCCCTGTATCTGTAATCAAAGACCAGTTGTTGTGCTTACCGCTACCATTTACACCGGCAAAAGGTTTTTCATGCAACAATACCTTAAGACCGTGCTTTTCGGCCACCTTATCCATCAGATCCATCAAAAGCTGGTTATGATCGATCGCCTTATTGATCTCTTCGAAGACCGGGGCGACTTCAAACTGGCTTGGTGCCACTTCATTGTGTCGGGTAGAAACTGGAATCCCCAACTTATGGGCTTCAATTTCGAAGTCCATCATAAAATCCTTGACACGGGTAGGAATGGAACCGAAATAATGGTCCTCCAACTGCTGACCTCTGGCAGGATTATGTCCGAAAACAGTTCTTCCCGCCATTACTAGGTCCGGCCTTGTTGCATACAAAGCTTTATCGATGACGAAGTATTCCTGCTCGACACCCAAGGATGGGGTCACTTTTCTAACATTTCTATCAAACAATTGACAGATTGCTACGGCGGCATCATTAATCGCCTCCATGGATTTCAACAAGGGCGTTTTATAATCCAAGGCTTCCCCTGTGTAGGAAACGAAAATGGTAGGAATACAAAGGGTTTTGTCAAAAATAAATATAGGAGAGGAAGGATCCCATGCGGTATAACCTCTTGCTTCAAATGTGGATCTGATCCCTCCATGAGGAAAAGAAGATGCATCCGGCTCTTGCTGAACCAAAGCTGATCCTTTGAATTTTTCAATTCCTGCATGGGCATCAAAAAAGGCGTCATGTTTCTCTGCAGTGGATCCAGTCAATGGCTGAAACCAGTGGGTGTAATGCGTCACTCCTTTGGACATTGCCCATACCTTAACAGCGGAAGCAATTTCTTCTGCGGTGGAAGGGTCAATCTTAGATCCCTTGTCGATTGCTTCTACTACCTTCTTGAAAACAGAAGGGGCAAGAGATTCTTTCATTTGCTTTAGCCCAAACACCAGGCTTCCGAAATAGTCAGAAACCTTATTTGAGGGCGGTGTCACAGTCACTTTCGGTCTTGACTGAGCCATTAAAAGCGCTTTTTGTCTTAAAGTTGCCATTTTCTACAATATGTGGTTTAATATTACACCGACAAAAATATGAAATAATATTGATTTTAAATATTATGGGTCGTTTTTAAGCCTGTTTTTGGAAAAATTTACATTATTTTTAAAAATACAAGGCCAATTTCGAGTTTAATCCTTGAAAAAAACAGGAAATTGCAGCAAAAAATAGAAAATTGAAAACTGAAGTTAAATATTTAACTTTGCAGCCTGAAACAAAGGAGATTGGCGTGAAAAAAGTAGCATTCTACACACTTGGCTGTAAATTAAATTATTCCGAAACCTCAACCATCAGCAGGATGTTTGAAGCCAAAGGCTATCAAAAGGTGGAATTTGAGCAGAATCCGGATATTTTCATCATCAACACCTGTTCTGTGACTGAAAATGCGGACAAAAAATGTAAAAAGATAGTAAAAGAGGCCAAAAAGATATCTCCTAACTCCTATGTTACCATTATTGGCTGTTACGCCCAGTTAAAACCAAAGGAGATTTCCGAAATTGAGGGAGTAGATGCCGTTTTGGGTGCTGCTGAAAAATTCAGGTTGATTGAACTATTGGATGGATTCGCCAAGGAACAGGAAACCAAAGTACTTGCCTCTGAAATCCAGGAAGCCAATATCTTCAACAATGCCTACTCCATGCATGACCGGACCAGAACTTTCCTAAAAGTGCAGGATGGCTGTAATTATGGCTGTGCCTTTTGCACTATCCCTTTGGCCAGGGGTAAAAGCAGAAGTGACAGTATCAGCAATATCCTTCAGTCTGCCAGAGAAATTGCGCAGACGGATGTAAAAGAAATCGTGCTTACAGGTGTCAATATAGGCGACTTTGGGATTCAGGAAGGCAAAAGAAAAGAAAGGTTTGCCGACTTGGTAATTGCATTGGATGAAATTGAAGGTATAGATAGGTTCAGGATCTCTTCCATTGAACCTAACCTGCTTACCAATGAAGTGATTGAGTTTGTATCCCAGTCAAAAAGATTTGTGCCCCATTTTCACATCCCGCTCCAATCAGGCAGCAATACCATCTTGAGAAGGATGGGAAGAAGGTACCTGAGGGAACTTTATGAGGACCGGGTAAACAAAATAAAAACATTGATGCCGCATTGCTGCATAGGTGTCGATGTGATCGTTGGTTTTCCGGGAGAGACTGATGAACTGTTTCTTGAAACTTATAATTTCCTCAATGAATTGGACATTTCCTACCTCCATGTATTTACCTATTCAGAAAGAGCCAATACGAGAGCCGTGGAAATGGACGGGGTGGTTCCTATGAAAAAGAGGAACGAAAGGTCAAAAATGCTACGCATTCTCTCCGAAAAGAAAAGAAGAAAATTCTATGAAGAAAATCTTGGAAAGACCTTCACAGTATTGTTTGAAGAGGATGTAGAAGATGGAAAAATGCATGGCTTTACAGAAAATTATATCCGCGTAGCGGCAAAATATGACCCCATTTTGATCAATGAACTGAAAACAGTAACTCTCAGCGAAATCAATGAAAAAGGAAATGTGGAAGTCATTGAGCCTGAAATGGTGTATGAGACACATTAAAACACCCTATTCCGGGAAGGTTAATAAATTTCCCCTCTTTTTAATTGGCTTACCGCATAATCCACTGCCCTTGCAGTCAAAGCCATGTAAGTAATGGATGGGTTTTGTGTGCCTGTAGAAGTCATACAGGCCCCATCTGTCACAAAAACATTTTTGCACAAATGCATCTGATTCCAACCATTAAGTAATGACGTTTGGGGGTTCCGTCCCATTCTCACACCCCCCATTTCATGAATATCCAAACCCGGAGCCTGTTTGCTGTCTGATTTACGAATGTTAGTGCAGCCTGATTTTTCCAACATTTCCGTGCCCTGTTCAAAAAAATCTTTCAGTATCTTTTCATCGTTATCATCATAATCCACGTTGATTTTGAGGAGTGGCATTCCCCATTCATCCTTTTCAGAGGCACTTAGGCTTACATAATTATCAATTTTGGGAATTGTCTCCCCCTGCATCATCATAAAAACATGCCAGTATCCTGGAAGGGAATTCTTTTCTTTAAATCCAGGCCCGAAGGACTCCTGTGGACTGTTCCCCCAACCTGCTCTGCCCGCAGAATAAAAGGTCATGTATCCCCTTAAAAAATCCATTTCCTGCTTCTTGACATTCCTGAAATTGGGCATCATGACAGCAGTTGGTCTTCTGCCAAAATAATACTTATCCTCATAGCCCTCAAAATTGGCTAAGATATTCCCCCTATAGTTATGAAAGGCGATATACTTCCCCAACAAACCATTGTCATTCCCAAGACCATTTGGGAATCTTTTGGATTGACTGTTCAATAAAATCAAATTGGAATTTAATGTAGAAGCATTAAGGAAGATGACTTTTGCAAAATATTCGCTGATTTCCTTCGTAATGCGGTCAATCACCCTAACCCCGGTTACCCTTTCCTTTTTATCATCATAAATGATGGAATGAACCACAGCGTCCGGTCTGATAGTAAGATTCCCAGTGGCAGCTGCAGCAGGCAAAGTGGAAGAATTGGAACTGAAATAAGCGCCAAATGGACAGCCTCTGTAACACTGGTTTCTCGCCAAGCACTGTCCTCTCCCCTGCTGAAGATGATGGGCCTTGGGCTGGGTAAGATGGGCACATCGGCCTATCATCACATGCCGGTCTTTGAATGTTGACATGATCCTGTCACGAATCACTTTCTCCACACAATTCATTTCCCATGCAGGCAAAAACTCACCATCCGGAAGGGTCTCCACCCCGTCTTTGTTACCACTTATTCCAACAAACCGTTCCACATAACTGTACCAAGGAGCCAAGTCTTCATACCTGATGGGCCAATCCACTGCAAAACCATCCCTTCCCGGTCCCTCAAAATCATATTTGCTCCAACGCTGCGTCTGCCTGGCCCAAATCAAGGACTTTCCTCCAACCTGATATCCTCTCACCCAATCAAATGGTTTTTCCTGAATGTAAGGGTGTTCTTTATCCCTGACAAAAAAATGAGCGGTATCTTCCTGATAAGCATAACACCTGTTCACTACAGGATTTTCAAGTTTATCCGCTAATGGAATCCTATTCCTATGCGGCATTTCCCAAGGATGGGATTGCATGGTGGGATAATCAACTTTATGTATTACACTTCTCCCCCTCTCCAGCACAAGGGTTTTCAAACCTTTTTCACACAATTCTTTTGCAGCCCAGCCTCCACTGATCCCAGACCCTATAACTATGGCATCAAAATTCCGGGCATCCATCACTATTCATATCTAAGTGACTCAATAGGATCTAATTTACTGGCCTTCCTTGCCGGAAAATACCCTGATGCCAATCCTACAAAAATACAGATGACAAAGGCTACCATAATCCATACCCAAGGTATCAGGAAGCCTCCGGGACCAATTGCATTGGCTACAATATTACCAATACCGATCCCCAAAATCACTCCAAAAATCCCTCCGATGATACAAATAACTATTGCTTCTATTAAAAACTGTTGCCTGATCCTTAATGGGGTGGCGCCTAAGGCTTTTCTGATCCCGATCTCTCTGGTTCGCTCCGTGACGGACACCATCATGATATTCATCAAACCGATCGCTGCGCCCAAAAGGGTAATAAATCCAATGGTAAACCCTCCAATTCTCAGATAGCCTGCCACTTCCTCCAAACTTTCTCCCACAGAACGGCTTTTGACAATTTCAAAAGAGTCTTCCTCTCCCACCCTGTCCTGTCTGATTTTACGCATTACGCCAGTGGCCTGGCCCATTTCATAATCGAGTTTCAAAGGATCAGAACCACTGACGGTTACCGTATACCTGAATGTCCCCCAACTGTCCAAGCGGCTTGCATTTTCAATGGGAATAAAAATAGCCCTATCCGGCCCTGGTCCTCCACCTACACTTCCCTGCTTTTCAAGAATTCCTACAATGGTATATCTCCTGCCAAAAACAGTAATGTAATCGTTCAGGGGATCTTCATCTTTCCCAAATAAGGTTTCAATGACGTCTGTTCCAACAATACAAACTCCGTTGCCATATTGGATTTCAGTAGCACTAAAATTCCTGCCTTTTTCGATTTTGATTCCTTTGATATTGAAATAAAGATCATCGGCACCGGTTACCCTTACATTAGGGTTTGTTTTCTTGGAACCCCTTTTTACCTCCGCCGCTCCTGTTACCGTTGAAAAAATAGTAGATGGGGCAATAGCATTGAACTCCTGTTGAAACTTCACTGCCTCCCTGTATTTCAAAGTAGGAAAAACTTTTTCAGATTTCCCCTCCTGTACTGCAGCCCCCCCGGAAGTTCCCTTGGACCTCACATCAAAATTACTTGCCCCCAAACCCGAGAAACTCTCTTCAATTTGTGCTTTGATACCATCAATCGCTGTAAGCATCCCTACAAGGGATGTAATTCCTATAGCTATAATGGTTCCTGTCAGGATAGTCCTCAGCAAATTTACCTTTACTGATTTGAGCGCCTCCTTGATATTTTCGACCAAATTCATAAACTGTACGAAATAGAACGGTTTAATTCAAAAATCAACCTAAACGACATTAATATTACTCAAGTATTCTGAAAAAATAAGGGAAGAGATAAAAATTTCTCTTCCCCTATCTATCAATGCATCCTGTCGCCTCTCAATTCCAGTCCTTTTAACACCTCAGCCTCGTATTCAAGCCATTCCTTCCATCGGGCATTTACCTTTTCCTTATCATAGATGCCCCTGGCCAATTCTATAAAATTCACATAATGACCTGCCTCGGAAACCATCAGTTCATAATAGAATTTTTTCAGCTCCTCATCTTGGATATGCTTGGAAAGCAACTTGAACCTTTCGCAACTCCTTGCCTCGATCAATGCATTCATCAAAAGGTACTCTGTCAACTGTTGCGCTCTACTTCCCCCTTTCTTCACAAATTGGGAAAGTTTGACCACATATTCATCTTTTCTTGGTTTCCCCAAGGGGTATCCCCTTTTTTTGAGGTGCTCCATAACCCTTTCAAAATGGCCCCATTCTTCTGCTACTACAGGGGTAAGGGTATCCACCACTTCTTCAAAATCGAAAAAATTTACGATCAGTGAGATACAGGAAGACGCCGCCTTCTGTTCGCAATAGGCATGGTCTACCAAAATGTCCTCAATGTTCATCTCTGCGATATTTACCCACCTTGGATCTGTGGGCAATTGAAGGTGCAGCATTTTCTGTTTTGTACTTTCTTCCCAGCTCATATATCAATCAAACAAAGGCCAGCTTATTCCTATATCCAAACTTCTTCTCAAACCTGTAAAGTAAGGCGTAACAAAATAACCTGGCTGGCTTAGCATGTTCATATTCAAATGGTTCATCCTTAAAAGCACCCTGGTCCTATTGATCCTGGCATTTAAAAAGAAATCTATTACCGGGTATGCAAAAACATTGAATTCGTTCTGCAAAAAAAACTGTTGCATGGCAGGATTGTAATTAAAAGCAAAGTTGTCACTCCTGTACCTTCCCTCTACACCGATCTGGACAAAAAGATTTTCATTGAACATGGGACTGTCAAAATAAATCCTAGAATTCAACACCAATTCAGGAATTCTAAAGTTATCAGCTCCAGCCCCAGAAAGCAAGGTATAATAGGCTTCGGACTCCCAAAATAATTTTTTACGGAGATTGAACATAGACTTTACCCCTGGAATCAACATAAATGCTTCACCAGTGGCCTGACTTGCCTGTTGTTGTTCATTGAAGTACACAAAATTATTGACCCTATTAATGGTCAAATTTGGCCTAAAAGCCCAACTTGAAAAATCCAACTTCACAACACCTTTGATCTGATCCAACCCTATATTACTGAAATCATTTTCCCATTGATGGTGATTGCCGGCATACATCATCTGCATGGAAGTCGGTTTGTATAAAGCTTTGGTGTAAGATGCCTCCAACCAGGGGGAAACAAAAAGCCCCTTGATCCGGAAAGCTCCTGGAATCAAATATTCCCCCTCTGCTTCAAAACTCCATTGTTCATTGATCTGTCCCCGGAGTGCACCACCGACAAATAGCTCATTGAACCTATTGGTAGATTCAAAATTAGGACTGGACATGCCACCGGTCCTGAACCTTAAAAAAGCATTGTAATACAATGGCCCTATTTCTCCTTTAAAACCTGCCTCATTCCTCCATTCCCTGAAAGTATTTAGATTGAGGGTGGTGTCATTATCGTTGAATCTTTCAGGATTAAATAAATTAAAGAATAGAGAATCCGCTGTATTAAGGTTTGAAAAAAACAATACTTCCTGTTTTTTCCTATCAAATACATGATAAATCTGCCAACCTTTTACCAATTCATATTCATGGTATAGATGTACCTCCTGTCTGAGGTCGGTTACCCTAGAATTCCTCAACCAAACCTTGGCATCTTCATAAGCAAAAAGTATAGAGTTTTCGTCTATTTCAGGAGGAACAATACCACCCTGCTCCCTTACCCTATGCTTCATTCTTGAAAAATTTGCCAGTAGAAAATATTTTTCATTTTCAGATCGATAATTGGTGTGGAATGAGTAGCTGTTCTGCTCTGTCAAATTATCATCCCTGGCATTGGGGTTGAGGGTTTTTCTGGCCCGGATGGTGCTGAGATTGAAACCTACATTCCACCGGGAATTTACATTTCTTGAAAAGACCAAATCCAATAGATTCCTATTGCCTCCTCCCCAAAAAGCATTCATCTGACTAAAGGGAGACTTGGTGTCGTAATATTTAATGCTATCAGAAGAATTGTAATACAGGTCATATACATGAAATCCTGAAGTGACGCCTATCATCCGGGGAGCCTCATAAAAAATGGGGATTGCAGCACTGCCTACATTGCCAAGGTCCTGATACATCCATCCAGATTTGGCGACAGGCTCGTAGTAATGGAAGTTGTTTAAAACCGTATCGATCTCGTATTTTTTGATCCTGTTTTTCTTTACGTCCTTTTCAAAAAAGTAAAGGGAAGTTTTGGGTCCAAAAACCATTTTGGTAGAATCATCGATCAGCTTTCTTCGTCCTTCTTGTTCTGCTTGTCCCTCCTGACCAGGCTCTACCAACTGCCTTTCTCTGGCTGCACCGGGAGGCACCTGCTGTCCTTGGTTGGGCAGAGGCCGGTTAGGCCTTTGGGCCTGGACACAGATATTCACTGCCCAAAACAAAAAGAGGAATAAAATAGAAACTTTTAATCTCACTGAGCTATGCTTTATCTGCTACAATTTGAATTAACCTGTTTTTCAACCAAAGCAATATATCCTCATCAAGCTCTACCTTGATAGGCAGGACAAAAATCGGAATTTCTGACAAATATTTTTGGAATACCTCATTTTTAAGTTTGACTGCATCCTTTTCTGTTGTCAGTACCATGCAATTACCGGATTCTTTGAAAAGCCGGTGGATTTTTAACACATCTTTTTCTGTATAATGATGATGGTCACCAAAATTCAAACGGTGAAGTACTTTATAATTCTTTGAGACCTCCTGAAAGAGCAATTGATCATTTGCTATCCCGGAAACCAAAATCACATTTGATTTTTCTTGAAGAGATGCATCAAAAAGCGGAAATGGCTTACCATACCTTATTCCTGCAAATGCAATTTTTGCATCAGTGAATTTGGCTATGGCTTCGCGAAACTGACCCTTCAGCTCTTCCTGTACCCCCAAAGGTGTTTTGGTAACTATTACCAAATCTGCCCTATCAGCACCTTTTGGGCTTTCCCTCAAGGTACCCAAGGGCAAGATTTCATCTTTAAAAAAAGGTTTTTGAAATGTGGTGAGCAAAATATTAATATCACCATGAACATAGCGGTGCTGAAAAGCATCATCCAGGAGTATTAAATTAGTGTCCGGTCTTCTCGATAAAATTTCAGGAATTGCCATTACCCTGTCTTCTCCCACCGCCACCGTCAAAAACTTCCCGTATTTTGAAAATATCTGATAAGGCTCATCACCAAGTTCATCTGGTCCAAGTTTTTCATCCGCCATTAAAAAACCTCTCGTTTTCCGACCATATCCTCTGCTCAAAGTGGCCAAATGAAAATCATTCCTTAAGTACTCGATCAGGAGCTCGACCATTGGCGTCTTACCGGAGCCCCCTACATTAAGATTGCCAACCACTACTGTAGGAATGTCAAAAGATACCCTTTTTTTGATCCCTGCATCAAACATCCTGTTGCGCAAGCCGGTCACAGCTCCGTAGATCATGGCAAAGGGATATAAAAAAGGATCGTACCAGCGCATTCGCTATTTTTCTTAATTTTGGGCAAAGTAAAATAAAATTTATGGTTTACACGATCCGTGACATAGTTTCTTACCTAGAGAAAATTGCACCACCTGCCTATCAGGAATCCTATGACAATGCCCAATTGATTACCGGAGATCCCAAAAACCAGGTAAAAGGAATATTATGTAGCCTGGATGCAACGGAAGCCGTCATTGAGGAAGCCATTTCTCTGGGCTGCAATCTGGTCATTACCCACCACCCCATCGTCTTCAAAGGGTTAAAAAGCCTGACCGGAAAAAATTATGTGGAAAGGACCATTATCAAAGCCATCAAGAATGATGTCGCCATATATGCCATACATACCAACCTGGACCATGTGGCCCATGGTGTGAACAAAAAAATTGCTGACAAAATAGGCTTGGTCAAGACTTCAATCCTTCAGCCTAAAAAAGAGATTTTGTCCAAACTTACGACATTTGTTCCCATTGAAGCCAAAAACCAGGTACTTTCAGCCTTATTTGAAGCAGGAGCAGGCGAAATTGGGGAATATTCAGGCTGCAGCTTTACAGCAGAAGGTAAAGGAACCTTTATCCCTTCTGAAAAAGCAAATCCGAACAAAGGAGAAAGAGGCAAGCCACACGAGGAACCTGAAGTCAGGATTGAGGTGCTTTTGCCCAGCTATTTGGAAAAAAAGGTGATTTCTTTCATGAAAAAGTCCCACCCCTATGAGGAGGTTGCTTATTACCTGCAGAGGCTGGAGAATGAAAACCAATTGGTAGGAGCAGGAATGATCGGGGAATTAACCTATGCCATGGATGAAAATGAATTTCTCCATCATATTAAGAAAAACCTAGGGCTCCAGGTAATCAAACACACAGCCCTTTTGAACAAGCCGATCCAAAAAGTGGCTGTATGTGGTGGAGCCGGAATATTTTTATTGCCTCAAGCCAAAAATGCCGGCGCCGATATATTCATTACTTCTGATATAAAATACCATGAATTCTTTGATGCTGAAAATCAAATAGTTGTGTGTGATATCGGGCATTACGAAAGTGAAATTTATACAAAAGAATTGTTGGGAGAGATATTGTCGCAAAATTTTACTAATATTGCACTCTATTTGACAAAAGTAGTTACGAATCCCATAACTTACCTATAGTACATGGAAAGTACAGTTGCACAAAAACTCGAAGCTTTACTGAACCTTCAAAAAATAGATTCCAGACTCGACGCAATTTTTAAAGTTAGAGGAGCCCTTCCAGAAGAAGTCCAAGACCTTGAAGATGAGATAGCAGGATATGAAACCAGATTGGAGAAATTCAATCAGGACATACAGAACCTAGAGGATGACATCAAAAGATTCAAAGAGAACATCAAAGAATCCGAGAAGCTGATCAAAAAATACCAGGAACAGCAGATGAACGTCAGAAACAACAGGGAATATGACGCCATAACCAAAGAACTGGAACTGCAAGATCTTGAAATCCAAGTTTCAAAAAAGAAAATCGGTGAAGCTCAGGCGAAAATCGAGATCAAAAACAAAGACGTTGAAGAGTTAAGAGAGCAACTGAAGGAAAGACAGAAGGATCTTGCCAACAAGCAGGATGAATTGAAAACCATAGTCTCCGAAAGCGAAAACGAAGAAAGCAAACTTGAAGCTGACAGAGAAAAGGCAATCAAAAAGATTGAAGACAGACTTTACAAATCTTACACCAAAATCAGAAGCAACGCTAAAAACGGCCTTGCTGTAGTGATGGTGAAAAGAGGTGCCTGTGGTGGCTGTTTCAATGTGGTACCTCCACAAAGACAGGCAGATATCAGAGAAAAGAAAAAGCTGATTGTTTGTGAACATTGTGGAAGAATCTTTGCGGGTGTTGAAGACGAGATTGAGGAGGATAGCACCAAGAAAAAAAGAAGCAGAGCATAAAATCATATCAAAACCCGGAAATCCCGGGTTTTTTTGTTTTTTGGGATGTATTCACGGAGATTTCAAACAAATGATTGTATCTCACGTTTTTATTTCATAGATTTCATTCATGAAAAGGATTTTCCTGTACATATCGTGCTTTTTTATAGTATTCGGTGCCTTTGCGGAAAACCCGGGAGAAAAGACTTTTTTGATATTGTTTGACAAATCCGAGCTGAAAGATCTAAGGTCAAGTCCCCAATATATTGAGATGAGCCTAATGAACATTTTCAAAACCAAAGCTTATTCCGGGAATTCTGATGCTGCCATATTGATAAAAGTACCTTATGAAAACCTGGATGAATGCCAGATAGGGTATCTTTTTGTGAGGGTAAACAATAAAACCGTATTACCGCTACAGGATGTTGCATTGAAAATCATTGATTTAGATCAGACAAAAAACACCTATCAATATCTCTTAGCCTCTTTGGAGGACAAAAACAACAGATCCAAAAAGAACGCTAAACCCCTCAAAACAGCACCAAGTCCCTGAGGTGGTCGCCACAATTGTATTTTTCAATTCTAAAAATCCCTAAATCATTCTGATTTAAAACATAGAGCCCAAGGTTTTGATGCTTGAAAACGTCCATGTATCTAAGGTCGTAGCCCATCAATAAACTTAACAAAACCCTCATTGCACGGCCATGCATACAAATTAAAATAAGTTTCTCCGGTTGGGAAAGAATATAATCGATCCCCCTTTTGAGCCTCTTGGCAACCAATACCGGGCTTTCTCCTCCTTCTATTGCATATTCCAGATCTCCTGAAGCCCATCTTTCCAACATGTGCTCGTAATACTTATTTTCTTCAGGAGTCATCGGCACCCCTTCGTACCTTCCCCAAGAGATTTCATTCAAATCCGGAACTGCTTCATGAGGAATTCCCAAATTTAAAAAACCTTGGACGGACTGTTTTGTCCTTTGTAAGCCGGAATAAAACACCTTCTCAAAGCCCAAGTTCTTATAATGCTCAAAAAAAGCATCAGCCTGACGTTGTCCGTTCCGATTTAAGGGCGCATCTATTCCGCTCCCCTGGACCACACCCCTTAGGTTGTAATCGGTCTGCCCATGTCGGACTAGGTAGATTTTTTTACTTAGCAAGATTCTTTATTTTTGTTTCCGTTTTCAAAGAAAAGGCTTTTATCCCAAAATACATGATATTTCCTCCAAACCTTGATCTCAATACCCTCAATAATTGGGGAAAAAATACCATGACAGATTTTTTGGACATTCAGTTCACGCAGATCGGAGAAGACTTTTTGGAAGCGACCATGCCGGTCAGTAACAAAACCAAACAGCCTTTGGGACTGTTACATGGAGGGGCAAATGTGGTTTTGGCTGAAACCCTGGGCAGTGTAGCCGCCACTTTGACTGTGGATCCACAAAAACAATTTTGCGTGGGCCTGGAAATAAACGCGAACCACCTGAAATCCGTTAGGGATGGTTTAGTTAGGGGAATTACCAAACCCATACACCTGGGTAAGAAAACACAGGTCTGGGAAATAAAAATTTATACCGAAAATGGAGAGCTGAGCTGTATCAGCCGCATCACCATGGCCATTATGGATAAAAAGTGACATGCAACACGCTACAGATACCGTCAAAATAGAAAGTCTGGAAGATTACTTAAGGGGGCTGATTGCACATGCCATGCAAGAGGGGAACCAAGTGGCTGTTTGGAGGAAACCAAAATCCAATTATCTACAGGTTTTATTGGATAAGAGTGGTAAAACCAAAAGGGTAAACCTTAATTTGGAGGAATTGCCAACAGGATTTATTGTGCATCCATTTGAAGATCAAAAGGATCAAAAAGCCTTTTTTCTGGAAGCTGACACCTATTTCAAAATCGACCTGAATCTTCCTTTCAAAGAACAGGCGGAACAAATTGACCTGAACATTCCTTTAAGGACATCCGAAGAAAATGCCCGGGTAATCAGACAACATTTCGCAATCCCTATTGAAAGCGAGTACTCAGGTGAATTGAAAGCGTGTTCTAAAAAAGATTTCATTTCCCTGGTAAATACCGGGATAGAGGCCATCAAATCCGGGAAGTTAAATAAAATCGTACCTGCACGCTTAAAAAAGAAACCGCTATCTGAAAATTTCGAACTGATCAGGTCGTTGACAGGGCTCATTGGGTCTTATCCAAATGCATTCATCAACTTTTTCCATATCCCTGACATAGGATCTTGGTTAGGTGCTTCACCTGAAATATTGATACAAACCAAAGGAAACGAGTTTTACACCATGTCTTTGGCAGGTACCCAAAAGGCCAAAGGAGACAATCCCCTCAAAAATGCCGCCTGGACCCAAAAAGAAATTGAAGAACAGGCTTTGGTAAGCAGGTATATTGTGGATTGTTTTAAAAAAATACGGTTAAGGGAATATGACGAACAGGGGCCCAAAACAGTTATAGCCGGAAACCTGTTGCACTTGAGGTCAGATTTTCGGGTAGATATGAAAGCCACCAATTTCCCCCAATTGGGATCTGTGATGCTGAAATTGCTTCATCCCACTTCTGCGGTATGCGGGATGCCAAGAAATAAAGCCTTTGAATTTTTGAGGCAATATGAAAAACTCGACCGCTCCTTGTTTGCCGGCTTTATTGGCCCGGTCAATGTGGAAGAGGAAACTTCCATATATGTCAATTTAAGAACAGCAAGATTAACAGACAAAGAGGCATTTTTATATGCTGGAGCGGGAGTAACCGAGGATTCCATTCCTGAAAAAGAATGGGAAGAGACAGAGTTGAAGTGCGAAATCATTGGTAAACATCTAAATTAAGCCCAACTTGATCTTACAACCTATCATCGATATGGTGGCCTTATGTGCCAAAAAAGGTATCAAACATGCCATTTTATCTCCTGGCTCACGTTGTGCTCCTATTACCTTGGCTTTTGCCAGGCATCCTGAAATCCACAGCCGGACTATCTCAGATGAAAGATCTGCTGCATTTATCGGATTGGGTATGGCCCAACAGCTTGAAAAACCGGTGGTCTTGGTCTGTACCTCAGGTTCTGCTGCCTACAACTACGCCCCGGCCATCGCCGAGGCTTTTTTTCAGCAAATCCCATTGATCGTGATCACTGCGGACCGGCCACCTGAATGGATAGACCAATGGGATGGTCAGACCATCCGGCAGCATGAAATCTATGGAAAACATGTCAAAGGATCTTTTCAGTTTCCTGATGACTTTGCGCATCCTGACAAAGCTTGGCATGCCAACAGAATTACCAACGAAGCTATCAACCTTGCCAGCCAGTTTCCTTATGGCCCTGTACATATCAATATTCCCCTGAGGGAACCCTTTTATCCTGAAAAAGAGGAAAAGTTTTCCTACCCAAGTGAAATCCACTGCTTTGAACCTGTTGCAGGAAACCCTCAGCTCTCAGAAGAATCTAAAAAAAAGTTGAAGGCTTCCCTCACTAAATTCAGTAGGATATTGATTGTCCCAGGTCAACAAAGACCTAACACGAAAATCCAAACTATATTGGATGAGCTTTCAAAAGCTGGTAAAGCGGTAATTATTACGGATACACTTTCCAATTTGCAATCCTCCCATAGCATCAACTACCATGATCATTTTGTTGGAATTCAGGAAGTTGCTCCTGAACTTGATCCTGATCTGATTATTTCCTTTGGGAAATCGATTATTTCTAAAAGCCTCAAGCTTTTCCTTAGGAAAAGCAGGGCTGTCCATTGGCACATACAGTCAGAAGGTTATGTCCCTGATACCTATAAATCTTTGTCGAAGATTATCCATTGCTCGCCCTATTCATTCCTTGAGTTTTTTCTTCAAGGGGCACAAGCAGAATTGTCTTTTGTCAGTAAATGGAAGGAATTGGAAAATAAAGTCAAGAGCAGCATTCATTCAATCTTAGAAAAGGCAGATTTTGGGGAATATAAGGCCATAGCCACATGTTTGAAACATATCCCTTCCCAATCCAAAGTCCATCTGGCCAACAGCATGGCAGTAAGGTATGTGAATTTTTTGGGAGAAAGACCTCAGGAAATCATCTGTAACAGAGGCACTAGCGGCATAGATGGCAGCAACAGCACCGCAGTAGGATGTGCCTTCACCACCAAGGACCCTGTAACGCTAATTACCGGTGACATGGCTTTTTTCTATGATAGGAATGCGTTTTGGCACAATTATCCCATGAATAACCTTAGGATTATATTACTCAATAACCACGCAGGAGGCATATTCAGGTTAATTGATGGCCCTGCCAAGCAGCCTGAACTGGAGGAATTTTTTGAAACCCGACAGCGCTTAAGCGCCGGAAACCTGGCAAAAGACTTTGGCTTTGAGTACCACTTGGCCAATGATGAAAGAAGTCTGGAAATGGGGTTGAAAGATTTTTATGCCAAATCGATTCACCCAAAAATCCTTGAAATCGAAACCAACAGCCCGCAAAATGCCAGAATACTAAAATGGGTAAAAGGAAAGATTGCAGAAAGTTTATTGGATACTTAAATCCAATTTGAATATCAATCCCTTATTTCTTGACAAGTAAGTTTTGTAACTCTTCCAGAAACTTGTTTTTTGTTTCCGGAACTACCCAGATGACAAATAAGACTCCTACAGCCGCAAAGATACCATAGATCAAAAATGTAATGCTGCTCCCAAAAGTATCCAATTGTCATGGGGAAAATTTTTGTACCAAATAACTGACCAGGGAATTGATAAAACCTACAAATGAAATAGCTGCTCCTTTGATATGGATAGGGAAAAGCTCAGAAAACAACACCCACATCACTGGCCCTATGGAATTGAAAAATGAGGCTACAAATCCCAAAATCCTCATAAGAATCAAGGTGGGATTCATGGTAATAGTTGCGGTAATGGCTTCTGATTCGAAAGTCAAAGCTTCTGATCCCTCTAATGATGCCCTAAAGGCTTGTTTAAAACTCACATCATTAGGATAAACCACACCTATGAAATAAAATAAGGCCGGCAATAACTCGACCTCCAACATCCATCTCCAGTTCCATTTTTCAAAACCTAGGGAATTGGCCCAAGCCAAATCAGAGGCTGCCAATTGAAGGATCAGGTAATTGGAAAAAAATACCGCTGAAATACCAATGAAAATGTTCAATTGATTGAAAGAAAAGAGCCTTCCCCTCATATCAGGAGGAGCGATTTCCGCTATATACATGGGCGCCAAAATCAAAGAAACTCCTACACCTAATCCCCCAACCATTCTGGCAATTACCAGTAATAGAAAATTTGGGGCTATGGCAGAACCTAATGCACTGACTGCAAATAAAACTGCCGACCACTGCAAAACCTTTCTCCTTCCAAATTTATCACTCAGAGGAACGGCCACCATCATGGCCAAAGTCGCCGTGAGGGTCAGTGAGGCCACCGACCAACCCAACTGCAATTTGCTGAGATTGAATTCAGGTTAGATAAACTTAACTACTCCTGAAATTACAGAAGCATCAAACCCCATCAAAAAACCACCTAAGACGACTATTAATGCTATCTTAATGGTGTAAAATTGGGTTTTGTGCATATTTACTTTGGTCTAAGAGCTTTTTTTCCAATTTTTGATAGGTCAAAATATCCATCTATTCAAAGAATAACAACTTTTTAAGCCAAAAAAGTATAGCCATAATACACCGCCACAATAACTTTTTTAACCTTTAAAGGATCTTAAAGGATAAGCTCCTCTTTCGAAAAAGGATAGATTAAAGTGTGTTCAGTTCCCTTTTTGTATTCCTGATAAAGCAAAACTA
Organism: Cecembia calidifontis; assembly: GCF_004216715.1. NCBI lineage: Bacteria > Pseudomonadati > Bacteroidota > Cytophagia > Cytophagales > Cyclobacteriaceae > Cecembia > Cecembia calidifontis. Next base: position 2,108,245 of record NZ_SGXG01000001.1, on the reverse strand, counting down.
TTAAAGATACCTCAAAGATGGTGAGCAGTATCAAACCACAAGTTCATTCCAAGTTTGGAGATATAATTTAGCATTGGGTTGAGATGAAGTTTATCCATAAAAAAGGTATAGAAAATTCTTTAAAAGAAAAGTTTACTTAATCTAAATCAACTCTAACACTTTCGCCAAACAAACCTTGACTTCAGCTAATTATAGTTCTGTAAGTATTCCAATTTTCTTCACAAACCTTTTTTCAGACAAACTCTTTACTTGAAAACAGTCAGCAATAGAAGCTTTTGATAATCCATTGAGATGATTAGGGTTTAGGAAAACCATTCAACTTTTTTGTTCCTTAGTCCCATCGGTCAACGGAACAACAATCTTTAAAGGCAAATCCCAAGGGAACTATCATTTACAATGATTGCTGGCCTAGTCTTTTTTACTTCTTGACCAACTTGCGGTTCAAAATTAACCAGCCACACTTCTCCATTTTTCATCATTCAATGATTTCAATCTCAATATCACCCCATTCCTCAACTTCTTGCTCATAGAATAATCTAGACTCAGGATCAGAGGCCTCTTTTTCCATTTCTGTGTAAACTGACTTTTTGTTTTTCGGGCTTCCTCCATTTTCACCTGATATACGGATTTAGAAGCTGTTCTTAGCATAATAAATACACAATAACAAAACAAAATATTACTTATTAAGCTATATTATTAAAATTAATCTTATAAAATTAACATACCAATAAAGTAATTTCAAAGAAATAACTGTATCTTCCATACATATTTTCAGCTCTAAACTTTAAATTCGATGAAAACAAAATTCTTTTGTACCATGCGTGTATCCGCAGTTTTAGGTACTGCTTTGGTTTTGGTAATGGGGGGGGGGTCAGGATAACTTAAATGACCATCCTCTTTCTATTGAAGCGGAATCTTCTAAAAAATTAGAAATTTTAGAAGGTACTTTAATGTTTAAGACTTTCAGTGATTATGATGAATTTTTCATTAAGCCTGAAAAGTTTAAAATGCCTAAGTTTAACAATGCCAAAATATTCTTTTTTGAAGAAACAGGTGGAGTTAAAGAAAATTTAAGAATAAGTAGTGATGTTACTGAATTTTTAGAAGACCTGGAAGACTCTCAATTACTGGAAATTTTAGATCAGGATTTTATGGTGATAATAGGTGATTACCTTTTTTCTTTAGATTTCAACAACGAAATAGTTGGTGTGACGACAGATTTCTCACTAAACCATAAAATGGCAAAAAAAGACTTTAGTGATGCAAATATTCAAACTTTTAAATTCGACGAACCCATTCTTGACATACTAGAAAGTGAAAATAATGCCTCGATAAATGATAGAGTAATGCTATTCTGCAATGATCGGCGAGCTGATGGGAACATGGAAAAAGAAAAATTCTATGAATATTCTGATTTCGATAATTGGAACTGGGTTGAATATAGAGTCAAAGTAAAACATGGTTATCAAAAAGCCGGAATATACTTTTCATTAATGACCCAGATAAAACACATGAGCAGGGCAGTTGGAGGTACAATCTGGACTTCTTCCAATACATATCTAAGATTAGACAAACGTTATTCAAGATACAAACCAAGATGTAGGAATGAAGTGTTTGGACCGACTGAACCAATTTCTAAAGGATGGGACAATAAAATAAATAACCGTCCATACGAATCATCTAGAGGTTTAGCAAGGTATGAAATCCGTTCGGAATATATTTTTGAGGAAAGAAGCACAAATGGTACGGGCAGGTTAGTTACAATTAAATTAGATGATGTTAGAGATGGATACTAAATACATAATTTTAACGCTTTTCCTAATTTTCGGATTTGGTGAAATTGACTTATCAGCGCAAAGCCAAAAAGAAGTGATTTTAGGTATAGAGCTAGGCCCGGCTATGCAGTTTGGAAATATTGATCAAAGTAATTTGCAGGGTTTGACTTTGAAAAACACCCTCAATCCACAGATCAGATTTAACGGGTATTTGGAATTAAGTGATAACCTTAGGCTAAAGACAGGTTTGGGCTTAATGACTTACAGTACAAATCTTGCTTTTGGGGAGTTTTCTGATCCGGTTTTGATAAGAGAGGTGGCCAATATTTCACTTGGCCTGGAAAAAGAATTTCTAAGTAACCGTAAATTAAGACCATTCTTAGGATTGGATATTTTTGTACAATCCAGACCTAAAATGAATAAGGTAGAATTTGATTCTTCTGAAGGCATAAAACTCATACCTGCCAGTGAGACTCAAGATATTTTGGTGAATCAGGGAACAGTCACTGTGTCTTCCTCATCGGTTTTCTTATACCTTACCCCATCAGTTGGCTTCAACTATCAGTTGAGCAATAAAATCCTTGCCAGTTTAAGCGGAACCTACGGATGGAACCTCACTGACCCATTGATAATTTTTGATTACAGCACCCTTACTTTAGGAGAGAGAAGTTACAGTTTTAAGGGCAGTTATTCAGGAGATTTTCTTTCAGTTCTAGTTGGGCTTAAATACAGATTGAGATGACAATTTCTGCGTTTTCATCCAGCAGTAGAGACCTAAAAAAAATTAGAGAAATAAGATGCGAAAACCAAGTTTTTAGTATTTAAAACAGCATAAGTCCTTGGTTTTCTTTCATTTCACTTAGTTATGAGATTAAGATCAGATAATTAGTCCATTCATATTAAATCCGTTGACTTAACATTTTTAGTCAACGGATTTTTCATTATTTTCATTAGTTAAAGTCCAAATTTTAATTTCTAATAGGCACTTGTTTCACTACTTTATCGATAATATTTCAAACAATATCCATCCATATCGCAACGCTAATATTTATTAATATCACCATTAATTTATATCAACCCCAAAACCTTACCCAAAGCCGCATTCCTGTTCCCCTTTTTCCAAACGGCAAAAAGCTCTGTTTTCTGCTTAATCTTATCCAATTCAAAAAATTTCACCTTTAAATCATACCCTTGTTTCAAGGATGTGGGCACTATGGCCACACCCAATCCAGCCTCCACCAGTTTGAATATGGTCAGGGCATGGACAGACTTATGGGTGATGTGTGGTGTAAACCCCTTATCCTCGCAGATGGACATGATCTTATCGTAATAAATGGAGGAATAATCCTGAGAAAAAAGGATAAAGTTTTCTTCCTTCAATTGCCCTATATGCTTGAATTCATGCTCCGATAAAGGATGCTCTCTGGGCAATACCACCGAAAAAGTATCCTGATGGACCATTTTCATTTCCAAGGATTCCGGAACCCGCGCCAATCGTACAAAACCTAAGTCCAACTTGTCTTTTTCCAACATTTCGATTTGTATGGCATTGCTGAGTTCCTCCAGGGAGGTTTTGATACCGGGAAATGTTTGGGAAATTTTGACCAAAAGTTCAGGAATTACTGTATGAGCCGCAGAGCCTAGAAATCCAACCCTCAACTCCCCGATGTTACCCGCAGCAATTTCCTTCAGTTGGGTTTTAGTGAGTTCCAGGTGATTGAAGATGTAGTCTACTTCAGCTTTGAGGAATTGACCGGCAGCTGTGAGTTCGACTTTTCTCTTGGTCCGCTCAAAGAGTTGTACTTCCAATATCTCCTCCATCTGCTTGATCTGTCTGCTGAGACCCGGTTGGGAGATAAATAATCGCTCCGCTGCACGTCCAAAGTTGAGTTCTTCGGCTACGGCACGGAAATATTCGAGGTGGCGGAGTTCTATATTCAAGATCCAAAGTTTTTGATGCCACAAAGGCACGAAGGCACAAAGATTATTTGATTTTGCCACAAAGGCACTAAGGTTTTTTTCTTTGATACCACGAAGGCACTATGACACAAAGCTATTTTAAATAAGGGAATTTGAAGCCTAGGTATAACTACTATTACATCTCTACACTTGTTCTTTGCATTTTCTGGATATACATTTTATGAATTTCTTTTTTGTCTTTGTGTCTTTGTGGCTATACCCTTTTTGAATTCCCTTTGTGTCTTTGAGTCTTAGTGGCAATATTTTTAAGTCTTTAATTCAATTACGGAATCGCCTAATACCATTCTTGATTAAAGGAACATTGAAGTTAATCAAATAGCCTAAACTCAAACCTGTCAATTTCAAATGACTGATTATTTGCGCTTCCCAAACAGGGTTTACTTGTTCTACTGATTTGATCTCAATGATAACTTTATCTTCCACCAATAAATCTAACCTCAGACCTTCATCAATTTGTATCCCATCATACTGAATAGGAATAATAACTTGTCTTTCCACATCCAAACCTGCTTTCCTCAGTTCATGTGCCAGACAAACTTCATAGATTTTTTCTAAAAGCCCGGGCCCAATGCTCCTATGAATTTTGAAAGATGCATTCACAATTACTTTCCCAATTCTCTCTTCTTCAAAACTTAGATCATCATATTCCATCTTTTAAAAGTTTAGATTTATAAGATAAAATATACATTGTCCCCTCAATAAACTCAAGTCAGCAGTTGAATTTAACCGTTTAATTTTTAATAAGCTGAGGTTATCAATATATAATAATAATGGTATTTATAACTATGAATAGAACTGACTAATTTTGGAATGAATTGTAATGCCACAAAGCCAAGAAGGCGCAAAGAAAATGTTAAAACAAAATTGTTGTAATATCTCATTATTGAAAAAAATAAAGCAATAACTATTAATCTACTTAACACAGATACCAATTATAAAGAAAACTTAGTGCCTTTGCATCTTTTTGGCAAACCAAAAAAAATTTCCTTAGTGCCTTCGCGCCTTTGTGGCAAAAACTAAAAACATGAAGAAAACCTTCCAATACGCCCAACAACACCTCACCGCCTCCATCGCCCTAGGCATCGCCAATGGAAACATAAAAGGAATCCTCAGCCCTGAAACACGGGAAAAAGTAAAAGCCAGTGCTACTGCGGTCGAAAAAATCGTAACCAATGGCCAGCCGGTCTATGGCATCAATACAGGCTTTGGGCCATTGTGCACTACGCTGATCTCTCCCGATCAGACCCGTAAACTCCAGGAAAACCTGCTCAAAAGCCATGCAGTAGGTGTAGGCGAGCCTATTCCTGTGGAGATTTCCAAGCTGATGCTGATCCTGAAGCTTCATGCGCTAGCCAAGGGCTTCTCCGGTATACAGGAACAAACCTTGGATAGGATACTTTGGCATATTGAAAATGATATTATTCCAGTGGTACCCAAACAAGGTTCGGTAGGCGCATCGGGTGACCTCGCTCCCCTCTCCCACTTATTTTTACCGCTGATCGGATTGGGAAAGGTGCATGAAGGCGGAAAAATACGCTCGGCAGCAGAAGTCCTCCAACAGCATCAGCTGTCCCCCATCCACCTTGGCCCCAAAGAAGGACTAGGATTGATCAACGGCACGCAGTTTATTGCAGCCTTTGGAGTGAAAGTTCTAGAGCGCTTTTACAATATCCTCGCCCATGCAGACATTACAGGAGCCATGATGCTGGAAGGGCTATTGGGCTCTATCAAGCCATTTTCTACCGAACTCCATCAACTCCGACCCTATGCAGGCAATCAACATGTGGCGCAGACCATCCTCAACCTCTTACATGAATCTGAGATTGTGCATTCCCATGCCACCTGTGCCCGGGTGCAGGATCCATATTCCCTGCGCTGCATGCCCCAAGTACATGGAGCTTCCCGCAATGCATGGCTGCATTTGAAGCACATGCTGGAGACCGAAATCAACTCTGTTACCGACAACCCTGTGGTCTTTAATGAAACCCATACCATCAGCGGAGGCAACTTTCATGGTCAACCCATTGCTATGCCATTGGATTATGCTTGTTTGGCCGCATCCGAAATCGGCAATATCTCCGACCGTAGGATTTACCTTTCCTTGGAAGGCGACACACCGGGAGTACCCAAGTTACTTCTCAAAGAAACCGGCTTGAACTCTGGTTTTATGATCCCCCAATACACTACGGCAGCTTTGGCTTCTGAGAATAAGGGACTATGTTTTCCTTCATCCGCCGACAGTATTCCTACCTCCCTGGGTCAGGAAGACCATGTGAGCATGGGGAGTATTGGAGCCAGAAAAGCCTTGCAGGTGATCGAAAACGTAGAGAAAATCCTAGGAGTAGAGCTCTTCTGTGCAGCCCAAGCAGTGGACTTTCATGCACCAATGAAATCAGGAAAGATCATGACAGCTCTTTATGAACATGTGCGTACCAAAATCAAACATATCACCGAAGATCAACTCATGTATGAAGACATGGAAACCGCCATTGCAATCATCCAAAGTGGAGAATTGCTTGCCTTAGCCAGAGAAGTGGCTGAGAAGAAAGGGTTGGCTTTGGAGACGCAATGGTCAGAGAATTTTGATAGATATTAGTTCAAGTCTTTAGACCTGCCCAAGGCAGGCGGACTTGGACTATATTAGCAGCAGTCTTCAGACTGCATCTATACAGTTTGAAGACTGGTGGTAATGCCGCCCATTTGCCGTAGCGAATTGAAACATCCAAATCCTTGAACCAACAGGGGGCCTATAATCCAATCATATGATCACATTCCATTATAAGTTGATTAAAACTCTTATTATTTAGTTGTTCAACTCTTTATGATTTTTTCTCTTATCAAATTGAAGAGAGACAAACCCAAAAGAAATATTAAGATCAGTTGATTAGTCATTGGATTATAATACTCCCCAAAATTGAGACCAGAGGTTAAGTTAAAAAAAACTGTTTAAATTTAACCTTATGAACAAGCAAACAAGACGAAAGTTTTCTCCTGAGTTCAAGGCAAAAGTAGCCCTTGAAGCAATCAAGAATCAGTTTACATTGGCTGAATTGTCCAAGAAGTTCGATGTTAGCCCTGTGATTATATCCAAGTGGAAGGGTGAGTTTTTGGATAATATGTCAGCTGTATTTGAAAAGGAGCATTCAAAGAAAAAGGAAGAAGGCCCTGCCCTTGAGCAGCTCTATGCCCAGATCGGAGAGCTAAAAGTAGAGAATGACTTTTTAAAAAAAAGCTGCAAGAAACTGGGGATATGAAAGATCGGGCGACATTGATTTGTTCTGATTATAAGGGGCTGTCTATAAGGAGACAGTGTGAAGTATTGGAGGTTCCCCGAAGCAGTCTATATTACAAACCAAAAGGGGAAAACGAGGTCAATCTGAAACTTATGGGAATCATGGACAGGCATCTTACCGATCACCCTACTGAAGGCGTTGTGTCGATGGTCTATCTGTTGACAGGACTGGGCTTCGTTGTCGGCCCAAAGCGCATCAGGAGGCTTTTCAGGCTGATGGGCAGGGAAACCCTTTACAGGAGGAAGAACCTTACCAAATCCGGTTTGCGTGAATATATCAGGCCTTATCTTCTCAGGAACTTAAAGATTGAAAGACCCAACCAAGTGTGGGTAACCGATATCACCTACATTCCGATGCAGAAGGGGTTTATGTTCCTGACCGCAGTCATGGATGTTTACAGCAGAAGGATACTGTCATGGGGTATATCCAACAGTCAGGACGCCAAATGGTGTAAGCAGGTAATCGAAGAGGCCATCAGAGAATATGGTAAGCCAGAGATAGTCAATTCCGATCAGGGAAGCCAGTACACATCAGCCTTATGGATCAATTACCTTGAAGGGCTGGATATCAAAGTATCAATGGACGGAAAGGGAAGGGCTTTGGACAATGTATATATTGAAAGGTTCTGGAAGTCGATCAAGTATGATTACATCTATCTGAACCCAAGCGAGGACGGTTATGACCTGCTCAAAGGTGTCAAAAAGTATATTGAATATTACAACCAAAAGGTCCATCATACCACCAGGGAGAAGCCCGGGGAAAGGTATTTTGGGGCAACCCAAAAAGCAGCATAAAGCAAAAGTTAGTTGTCTTATTTCCCAAGGGTCCCCTTGGGAAATAGGACAACTAAGGATATATTAACAAATAAATAAATTAACTTAGCAACTGATACTTTTGGTCCAACAAATGGGGAGTATTATAGATTTATTCTTTCCAAAAATAAAGAACAACCACAATTCTGGAGGTTAGTAGTAAAATAAACAACCATGTAAAAAACCACCAATATAACAACTGAAAAATACACAAGGGTTTTTCGTTTTAAAACAAAAACTAAAATAGCTATTAGGCCTTTGAGGCCAACAACAATGTGCGCTAAATAATAACTCCAATAAGATGGTATTAAATTTCCGGACCCAATTCCAATAATAAATGCATTGAAATTAAATATTTTCTCTAATGCTGAATAAAACAATAAAAAGGAAAGTGCAATCGTACTAATACTATTCAAGTATTTCATAGTTAACAATGGTCAAATCTTCATAAAAAACCAATAAATTCTTACCTACTTTAAAAATTTTAACAGCCTCCTGACCATCAGTTAAATTAGGAACTTTAATACTGAATTGATATTCGTTGCCATGAGATTCAGTAACTGAATAAACGTCTATCACCTTTGTATCTTTTTCATTGGAAATATCATTTAGCAGCCAGAAATAATCATTTTGATCCAAAAAACCATCCATAAACATTTGGTAAGAAGGAACATTAACTAACACTTTCATTCCACCTCCAAAGGATTTAAATTCTGCTCGCGGGGGAGGCGTTTTGTCAATAGTGCTAATAGATCTTAAGAATTTTTTTTCTTTGCGGTCAAAAACAAATAACCTACCAACGCAATAATTAAAATATACTCCGAAACTATCATTCAGTCTAAAGTCTCCTTCGAAAACTTTTGAAGCGTGTTGAGTGCTTTCGATTGGAATTTTTATTGTGTTTGCAACATCACCTTCCTTAATATTCACTAGTTTAAATTCTAACTCGTCTGTAAAACCTTCATTGTCAGAATATTTTATTAAAACCTGACTATTTGAAAAAAATGCAGGTGAATAAAAATAAGTATTCAATTTAAAATGGCTAATGTCATTTTGGAGGAAATTTACTTCCTTTATTGCCGTTTGCCGGAAATCATGAACCAAAATTTTATTTTTTTCAGAATAAAAAACATGTGCTTGAGAAAACTCTGATGGACCAAACCCTTTAGACCCTACGGAACTTTGTAATTCAAAATTGAGGTCATATTTTTCCAAGGTTTGAGTTTCACCATTTGCAATCCAAAAATAACGATCGAACGGTGCGTTCTGTTGAAAATTATGTACTCTTGAAAAATCGTTTTTCCTATTAACTTCAACTAGTTTTAGCGCAAATATTCTATTGAAATTATACTCTAATGCCATGTTCAAGTCATAAATGCAACGCCTAATTTTTTCATTAGACATTCGATAGGACTAAGATAATTAAACTTTCTTATTGGCCTGTTATTGATTTTGGTTTCTATATTTTGGATGTGTTCCCGAGAGATTTGATTGAGGTCAGTACCCTTTGGCAGGAAAGCCCTGATAAGTCCGATTCTGTTTTCCACTGTTCCTTTATCCTGTGAAGTGTATGGTCTTGTAAAGAATGTTGGGATATTGAATTTATCTCTGATTTTATAATGGTTTGCGAATGCCATATCATTATCGAAAGTGATTGATTTGAAGAACGAAGCACCAATTCTCTGTATTCTCTTTGCTATTTTCTGTTCAATGATATCTGCATTTTTACCATCAAGTTTCTCTATGGTAGTAACCAAGGTTGCCCTGTCCACCAGTACCAAAAGAGCTGATTTGTGGTTTTTCCCCATCATAAGGTCTACTTCAATATCTCCTATCCTTTGTCTTTTTTCAACTACAGGAGGCCTTTGGTCAATTGGAACTCTCTCCCTGATAATTCCTCTGGTATGCCTGTAATTACCTCTCTTACGCTTTCTTTTACCATGCCGGAGATTCTTGTAAAGCTCCCTGTCCCTTCGGTATCTCCAATGGCTACTTTTTTTGGCAGTAAATATCCAGTTGTAGAGTGTCTCATGACAAACCCCTTCTTTACCTTGTTTCTTCCAGGTGACCGATATTAGCTCTGGGCTCAATTTGTCAACAACAAGGAATTTGCGGGCCTCTTCTTTAAGGGACTCGGTAAATTTGATTCGCTTTCTCTTGAGTCTATGTCTTTCGTCTGTACGGTTCTGGGCAACTGCAGCCTTATATTCACCGCTATAACGGCCCCTCTTGCCGGTATTTCTTTGAAGTTCTCTGGATACAGTACTTTTGTTGACACCGATAATCGCAGCGATTTTGGTCTGGGAAGTTCCGTTTCTAAATAAAGCCTCTATTTGGTACCTTTGTTCCTGGCTGAGATGTTTAAATTTATTCATGACAACACTAAATTAATATTTTCAGCCTAAGGGAAGGAACCCAGGTTCCTTCCCTTAAACCCTTAGTGTTGCATTTATGACTTGAATATAGGAATTCAGAATTTTTATAATTAAATTTAATTTCTTCATTCTCTAAAATTGAATTTTCACGTGATTTTTGTTCACAACACAAAATAAATCCGAAAAGCCAAGAAGAGAAAACTATTCTGATAATTTTGCTTCGCATAAATATGGTAATTTAAGTTAAATTTAATTTCTTCAAAAAATCAACAAATGGCTGTATATGAAACAGCCATTTGTTGAACCCTACATCTTTTAAAACTCTCTCCAGCTGCCAGTTGAATGTACTACTTTTCCATCTGGATAAGTAATTACACACTCTCCCGTTCCAATACAACCGCCTTGCAAAGACTCTTCGGCATTTGTAATCATAACATTCATTGAAAATGCCAAGACAAATGCAACTGATAATGAAATTAGCTTTTTCATAAATAATTTAATTTTGGTTAAACAAAATAATTTTGATGTATCAGTTAAGGCCTCAACTAAACTCACTCAATTATAGTATTAAAAATTTGAATTAAAAAATATCTTATACACTAACAATCAGCACTTTAAATATTTTTGTACTATTCCAATAGTCAAATTCAGAATAATCTTTTAAAAATTAGTTTACCCCCCCCCCCCGAAAAACCAAATAATTAGTAATTAAACATGTGTTCTCCAAAATAATAAACTTTTTTTATAGTTTTTGAGAAAAATTAGAGTGCAATTTGTGAAAAAAGCGTAAAGCTCAAATTTCACAATGAACAAGGGAAGTTTAGAAAATCTAAACAAAGGACGTAAAAACCCCCTTTCATTTTTGCATATAACTACTACTCACTATGTTCCTTTCTTTAAACAGAAATCAGCGAATCAATTTACACCATGAAAAGGTTTTATATGATTTTCCATTTAGAATCAACTTATTAAATCCAGCCGTTCAACGCAACCTATCCACGCAAAGCACATACCCTTCCTCTTCCAAATGCGTCACGACGTGATCAGGCAGACCAATGCTCTTCGCTTCATCTACTCGGTCGGGGTGGATGTAGCTGACAAGATCATTGTTGTCAATAAATGAAAATGTAAGAAACATACTCCTTAAGTTACCAATGTCATCTGACAATGCTAGTGGTTTTTCTATAAATCCCTTGTTGGATTGGGTATCCAAGATAAGGTTTCTATTGGATGTAAGGCCATACCCAACGGTAAGGATAAAATTGTTTGGTGTCTTTGCCGCAAACTTATTGAGGAAACGGAAATCCGAAAGCTTTGGCATAAATGTTTCCAAATCTCTCCTGACATTATCGGGTACATTAAATTGCTCAAAATCCATCTTAACTATTCGCTCAAAGTTTCCATCACGGGAAAAAATAAAGATATCATTTTCTATAGGTCTGTTAAATACAATGACATCAGATAGGGTAAATCCAAAGTCAAAAACAAAATTCTGATCCACATGATCATCAAATTTCATCCAGGTCTCTTGTACTTTCAGTTCAAGGTCAGTTTTAACAAATCTATACCCATCATAACCCAAACCATTCCAAGGAGACAAAGCAAAAAGAAATCCACCTTCTTCCAAGTATATGATTTTTTCTGCGTCAAAACCTAATCTAAAGTCTTTTTGGAACCTAAAATCCCTATCGTACGCAAACAGTTTCTTCAAAGTAGCATCCAAAACATATAGCTTACCGGAAATATCCACATCAAAATCACTTATCCTACTATATTTGCCCGGTCCCTCTCCGCTCAAATTAAATCGTTTGATGAATTTTCCAGAATCATCAAATATTAGGATGCTTTTGTAAGCCCAATCCAACACATAGTATTTACCATTCCTTTTGATCAATTTATCAATATTGAAAATTTCACTTCCCACTTGGTCATTTTCCAATAGAACAAACCTTCTCTCTTCAACCAATTCATCCGGCAGCAAACAGCTAAACTCCTGCATTTCAAAAGTTGAAACCATAATTTGTTCCGAAGGAACTGAAAGGTATTCCTGCTTTATTGATTTCTGGGTGCAATCAACTAAAATAAAAATTAAAATAACCAACAAAATTATACGCATAATGACTATAAATTTTATGATTTGAAAGAAATGGGATTTGCCATTTCAATGATATATATAGATTTTAAATATTTTGTTAAATTTTATCATAACCATAAAATAATCGACAAGAATTTAGAACTAATTAGTAGGGGCCATTCAAACAGATCCCTACTAATACTTAGCAATCAGCATTTTAAATTTCATTCAACTTGTTGGCTATTGCACCCAGTAGTGTCAGAACAAGGATTTGTATTTGATGAAAGACATTGAAATGTACTGATATGCTTCGGTCCTGTACATTTTCCAAGTAACACAGCATCATTTGATTCTTTTGGCGAGAAAGCCATAATCCCTGCACCTAACAATCCTGCCGTTGCAAGGCTAAAAAGAAGTTTTTTCATAACATTTAGAATTTATAGATTAACATTTAATTAGGTATTGAATCAGGTATGGCCATAACTAAATTCCTTTAATTTTATTAAAAAAAATTGAAATCACAAATTCGTTAAACATTAATAATCAATAACTTACATTAGTCTAAACTATTCCAATAGTCAATTTCAGAATAATCTTTTAAAAATTAGTTTACCCCCCCCCCGAAAAACCAAATAATTAGTAATTATACATTGATTTTCCAAAAGAATAAACTTTTTTTATAGTTTTTGAAAAAAATTAGAGTGCAATTCAGTTAAACCAGAATTTTATTGAAAAATAAGTTCATCCTAAGCAGGCTGGACTAGAACTTAATCATATATATAAAAAAAAGACCAATCTCAAAATCCATCCCAATTATCGGCTAGTGTAAAATTCCAAATCAAAATATTCAGAAATCGGAAGAAAGTCTCTGTCCAAATGAAATAGAGGGACCTTTCGAGAACTAGCATACCATGCAATCAAACAATCATAGCTTTTACGAATGGTATATCCCTTGGTTCTCAAGACAGAATATACCTGCCCAGCACCTTCGGCCGCTTCAAATGGATCAGCATGGATCTGCTTCAATGCACTCAATTTGTCTTTCATCCATAAAAAATCGGTAGGATACTTCATCCCTTGCAAAATCTCTTGGTAAATGGGTGGACAGATCAAAACTTGATCTTTATTCAACAATTCCTGCACGGTAAAAGTAAGTTTGGGGTCCTTCCCATCAAAAAAAGAAATCCACACACTCGTATCTATCAACACCCCAACCATTTCAATCAGTTCTCATGGCTCCTAAATCACCAGTCCAATCAATCTTACCCGCCATTTTAGAAAGCTCTTTCATTTTAAGCAATCTTAGAAACTCTCTAAGCGCCAAATCAACCGCCTCCTTTTTTGTTTTGATATTCGTCTTTTCAAGAATCTCATCAATTAGCTTCTGATCAATATCAATAGTGGTTCTCATCGCAATATCATTGAAACACAAAAAATATAAAATTCTACACACATAACCATTTACATGCTATCACTGATTTCTAAAAATTACTCCAGGTTATTACTTATTGAATAAATTGGTATGGAAGATTATGAAGGGATTTGGATACTTTTGTAAAAAAGCCACAAAGACGCTAAGACACAAAGGAAATATAACTCAATAATAAGATTTAAACAATAAAATGCTAGATGAGCAAATCACATACCCTGCCTTGCGCCAACCTTTGCGACTCCTATGTTGAAAAGCAAGCTAATGAGCTAAAATTTCACATAACTATTCCATTCTGGTACTTTTTCCTCTTAAATGCAATCCCAGTTTTGATAGTCCTGTTGTCAAGGCCGTAGCGAAGCGAAGTTCATTTTAGCCTTTACTACAGGGCGGTCAAAACTATCTTTGTGTTTAAAAGGGAAAAGAATCAGTTTAGTTTATCGTCAACTTTAATAATGCCTAATTCAATTCAGTAACCTCTTTAATCAATCTCCTATCAACGGTCAAACTTATAGCTTGCCGCAATGTATCTTTCATTTTAAAGAGGATGGGGACGCAATCTTCGCGGAACAGTCTTCCTATTCAGGTGCTGCAGTCGCAAGCTAACGTTTTGTCCCCCTCCAAATTTTCAAGGTTTTAGTTCCTTTAGGACTTTATTTCAGATTCTAGCTTACCACCCCAATTTCATATTCGATTTTATGGGTAAGGATGTGTCTGATTCTATTCAATAAGTTTTTAGCTATCCTGATTATTGCCTTGTTTTTGTTCATCCGCTCTGTCAGTTTATTGAATCTTGCGGTAAGTGCCGGATCTTTCCTGACCGCCACCCACGAAGCTTCAATAAGCATGATCTTAATATCTTTTCTTCCTCTTTTTGACAACTTACCAGTAATCATTTTTTCTCCTGACCCATACATTTTGGGAATTAGCCCTACATAGCAACATAGTTTGTCCATAGTCTGAAACCTTTTCATATTATATACCTGAAGAAGGATTTTCATAGCTCCCAGTGGACCAATGCCAGGTACTGATGTCAAAAGACTGAAGTCATCTTTATATTCCTCTGTTTGTGAAAGGCTTCTCAGCTGTTTAGTTATCTCTAACAACTGCTTCCTGAGCAATAAACCTGTTTCAATATGGTTATTGATACTACTTTGCAGTTTCGGCTCTATTTCAGGTATTGATCTTAGCCATTCAATGAATACTTTTGACCAGCTACGAGACTGACTGCTACTAAACCGTTCAGGAATCTCAATACCAAACTGAAAAAGAGTCGCTTTAACTCTGTTTTTTTCAGATGTCAACATTCTTGTTACGGAAAAATGCTGTCTTAGAAGCTTTCTGTCCACTTCAATGTGAATTGGCGGAACGTCTATTCCTTCAAACCCATGGGAACGGAGAAGTTGGGCCAGCTTTCTGCTATCAGATTTATCAGATTTTTGCTGCCTGTCCTTATGACTGGAAGGCACATCCATTGCATGGACTACTTGACAGTCAACACCAAGGTTTCTTAACTTTCTACATACAGTAAAGCCATTGAATCCTGATTCATAGACAGCCTTATATTCAGCTCCGGGATAATGATTTTCCAGATATGTTACCAGAGATGCAGGATCCGGATCCCTTGACATCGTCTTAAGTTCAAACTTGTCGGTGAGTAATGTTACCTTCCAACTTTTGTGGTGACAATCAATACCAATGTAGATAGATTGTCCCTTAAATGAATCTTTACTAACTTTAGTAGATGGCATAAGCGTTCTTATTTTAAAGGTTAAGGTTGAAATTCTTCCTTTAATATATGAAATCTAGCTTATGCCTATTTTTCAAACATAATACCTTTGCGAGCCAAAAACCAAACCTTTGTGTCTTTGTGCCTTCGTGGCAACATAAAATATGAATATGCAAACCATCAAACATACTTTTATTGGCCCTATACGCCAAGCCGTCACCATGTCAAACCTCCCTCTCAAAGGAGCCTTGAAAGACGAGCAGTTAGAAGTGATTTCCGAAGCAGGCATCCTGATCAAAAACGACCGCATCCATCAGATTGGCAATTACTGGGACCTATATCCCGAGGCACAGTCTATAGGGGCAGAAATGGTCAGTTTAACCCAGATTGCAGCTATCCGCCTGTAAGTAGCTGTAATTTGGGTATTTCTGTTTTTTTGAGTTCAAGTTTGTGTACTACGGATTTTCTTTTTTTAAACGGTTGATATTTGGCCTTAAGGATGTCGTAGATTTCTTTTAGGTTTTTGTTTGGAACTGTACACTTGCGTGTGGTAATGATTTTGTCATAGGTGTTTTTCCCTGAAGTAGTGATGACCTTTTGTGTGTTGCCTACTCTTACTATTTCACGCCAGCAGCTTTTTATTCCATTCTGTTTGAGCTGGTACCTTACTGTATTGACTATCCAATATGCAAGGATTCCCAGATGTAGATGTGCCATGGCGGCATCATCATTTTTATGGTAAATCGGTCTGAGGTCCAGGTCGGTTTTGAGGGTACGGAAGGCATTTTCTATTTCCCTGATAGTGTTATAGATATTCCAGATGATGTACTCCTCCTGCACGTTCAGGTTTGTCCGTAAAAAATAGACGCCCAGATTATCGGTTTTTGCCTGCTCCCGTTCCGGGTTTTTCTTCCATGACATTGCTGTTGCCTGTTCTGTTTTAGGGTCACTTTCAACAGTGATCTCATAATAATACTGGACTGATGGATACTTTTCTTTGGCCCTCCCGATGCGCTGGTGGACTTTATCGGTTTTTTTGACTCCTCCCTTGCTGTTGAGGGCATGGTGTATTTTTTGCAGCTCCTGTTCAAACCTTTCTTCGAACTGTAGCTTCATACCTTCCTCTTTCTTCTCTTTGGAAGGGCTTTTGACTTCTAAATAATAGTCTGTGTTTTTTTCTGTGGACACGGCTCTGAGTCTGATGTTCTGCTTTGATTTTGTTTCCAGCAGAGTTGTAAGCCTGTCGGGCACATAGCTATAATCCTTGAGTTTTGTCCTGCTTACACAGAGGTAGCTGTATCCTTTGTTCCGGATAAGATGCAGGTTTTCTTCGGTGGCTATGCCCGCATCGAGTACCACTACCGCAGGTCCTGTACAGGTGTGGACGGAAAGCTTTTCAATCATTGCGGCAAGTGTGTTGCAGTCTGCTATGTTTCCTTCCAGGATTGAGGAGTACTTGATAAACCCTTCCACATTCACTACCAGTGCCAGCACAACAAGTTTCGCATCTTTTCTTTTTTCCTTGCTCCTTCCGTATTGTGCCAGCTTACTGTTCGGCTTTTCTCCCTCAAAGTAGGTGTTGGTCAGGTCATAAAGGATGATCTTATCCTGCAGATCAAAGAGTTCATTGGTACGTTTGGAAAGGTGCTTTTCGAGTGAATCTTTGACTTTGTACAGCTCAAGCGCACTTTTGTACAGCTTGTCCTTGGTTATTTTATCCATATCATAGCCCGTAAGCTCACAGACTGCCGAGTTTTCCTTTATCCAACGGACAGTTTTGAGTTCGGAAGCGGGGTATACCGCACGGGATACAACCTGTGTGGCTGCAAGACTGGCATCTTCGGCGCTGAATCCCGCCGAAAGTAATAAAGGTGTAAGCTGTAGCTTCTCCCATGTCCGGAAAGCAATATTCTCAGCTCCTATTTCCCTGGCATTACTGTGCTGGATGGTATCCATATCCACCATCCGTGAC
This sequence comes from Cecembia calidifontis, assembly GCF_004216715.1. Lineage (NCBI taxonomy): Bacteria > Pseudomonadati > Bacteroidota > Cytophagia > Cytophagales > Cyclobacteriaceae > Cecembia > Cecembia calidifontis. The sequence continues at coordinate 2,090,806 of NZ_SGXG01000001.1, read as the reverse complement.
AGCTGCTGTTCCGACTTGATATCCAGCTTCTTGGAAGATACGATCCGATTCCAGAAGTCTTCAACATAGCGTCTGACGATTGGATCTTCCTCCAGGTCAAAAAGAGAAGCCTTCTGCTCATACTTCTCGGTAAGGTGTTTCTGTATTTTGTTGAGCTGCTCGGGTGCAGCATCCTCCATGAAACCTATATTCAGGATAGTGCGATGACACACCCTGTTGTCCGCATTACGGTAACTTTCCACCAGCCGGTAGTATCCGCTGAGTATTCCCGTATCGGGATGTTTACGTAAAGAGAACTTGAAATACATGGTGTAAAGTACTGGTATTGAACCCCAAGATGCAATACCCCTTGTGTACTACAAACCGAAAAATGGCCTTATACAGCCCGTAGAAAAAAAATCACGTAGGGGGGTACGGATAATCGGAGCTAAAAAAAAGAAAATTTCCCGAAATTTTCTTTTTTAACCCCTAAAAGCTGCAATCTGGGTTAAAAGGAGACTTTGTAGCATTGCCAGGCCTGATCGATTGCCATACGCATATCTGTTTTGCAGGTTCACGTGCCCAAGACTATGTCATTCATCTCAACTAAAACCTGAAATTTCCTTTACAGAATTGGATAACAAATTTTCTGACTTTAAAAGATCCATTGGGGTACCTTTTTCTATTATTTTTCCATCTTTCAAAATATAAATATAATCAGACCTTAAAGCTGGAGAAATTTTATGAGTAACAATGAGAATTGGAATTTTATACTTTAAGTCATCCAATACTTGTAACATAAAACTTTCGGTTTCTTTATCCATCGCTCCAGTAAATTCATCCAAAAGCAGGCATTTGGGATTATGAAAAAGGGTTCTCGCAAATGAAACCAACTGTTTTTGACCACCGGAAAGGTTTATTCCTTCTTCTCCAATTATTGTTTCCAAACCAGCAGGTAAACGATTAAAAAGTCTCATCAAACCATATTCATTGCAAAAATTCACTACAGATTCAGCGTTCACTTTAGGATCAAAAAAACAAATATTCTGTAAAAGGGAACCATTAAAGATTTTAGTTTCTTGTTCAACATACCCTACACAGGATCTCCACGAAATTAGGTTTACATTTTTTATATCTGTTTTACCGTTGATTACAATTTTCCCTGATTCCAAATCATAAAATCTGAGTATCAGTTGCAGCATAGTACTTTTCCCTCCTCCACTTTCTCCTAAGACACAGGTCAATCTCCCTTTTTCTATTTCTAAGTTAATGTTATTCAAAAGTGATTTTCTCCCTGTAAATCGAAAATAAATATCTATCAAATGTAAACACTCAATAACATCAAATTTTTCTGATTGTATTTTAACCCTCTCATTTTCAGCAAAGCCAAACTCAAACATTCTTTCAATGGCTATTTTAGCTTCTTGAATCTGTACATTAGACATTGCCAACTTATTCACCGAAGGGATGATCATTCCAAAGAAGGCAATCAAAGCCACCATTTCACCTAGCATCAATGCCTCACTCAGGACCATTAAAGATGCTACAGAAAGTAGTATTGACATAAATACAACTCCTAAAAAATTAGAACTCAGACCCATCCCGGCTCCCAAAATCCCTAAGTTAAAAACCTGATTTTGATAATTAAGGTAGATTTCACTATTCAACGCTGTAACATTTTTTTCCTTACCAAAATTTTTGATGCTTGAAATCCCTTGTATGGTATCTATATAATTACTTTCTGTCATGGCAAAAGCCTTCATCACCGACTTTTGTTTCGTGCTAAGCCTTTTGGAATATGTATACACTAATGCAAAATAAAGCGGTAGAAAAAACAAAAGCAGATAGCCCATTTGGTTTGAGTAGGAAAAAACGGCGAAGGTTGTAACTAATATCAAAAGCAAATCAACTGAAAGATCTCCTGCAAGGTAAGTAATCGTCCGTTGAATTCTCTGGGTGTCGTTTAGTCTACTGATAAAATCTCCAGTTTTCCGGCTATCAAAGAATTCTTTTCGAAGGTTCATGAGCCTTGAATAAAAATCCAAGACGATTTTTGAATTAAACGCTGTGCTTTGCTTTACTGTGATTTTACTTCTGATATACGCTGTAATTGACCGGACCGAAAGCAAAACAAAAACAAGAATAAGTCCCAAAGTTAGTCTTTGGAAATCTGCATTGGGAAGTATTTCATCAATCAATTTCTGGGAGAAGACAGATACAGACAGACCCAAAACCGTCATAATCAAACCTAAAAACGCCATAATACCCAGTATAGGAAAGTCCTCCTTTATTATCTCATATAGCCAGCGAATTTTCTTTTTTGTGAGATTTTCCAAAAATTCAAAATCCTGATTGGGAGTTAAGGAAAGCAAAGCCATACTTTTCCAAATACTAGTTAAATAATCCTCTTCAACCCACAAAACTTCGCCTCCTGGATCAGCGATTAGAAAAAGATTATCCTTATATCCAAAATAGGTAATGTAGTGATTTCTGTTTCCATCCATTATCACATGCAAGATGGCAGGCATATTCAGATCTTTTAGATTTTTAATTTCTTTTGCCTTGAGAGGACTAGCATCGAGACCAATCTTCTTTGCTCCCTGAAAAAGCCCCAATATTGTAGTACCCTCTCTTGTAGTTCCACACACCCTCCGCAAATGTTCCAAAGAAACTTCACCACCAAAAAACTTGACAATGGTTGCCAAACAAGTTGCTCCACAATCTGTGTTACCCAACTGTTGGATATGGGATCGCCTAACTTTCTTTTCGAGATCCATCATGTACTAATTGGATAATTTTTTTGATCGCTATCATTCCTTTAAAGGCGCCTAGTAATGCACCATCATGATCGTAAACAAGTGTAGAAGGAACTGTCTCCAAATTAAAATATGAACCAAATAACAATTCCCTATCCTGAAGAAAATGTATCCTCTGCTTACCCCAAAGGTTAAATTCAGCTGCAAAAGGTTTAATATCTTCAAAATCTTCTGTGGATATAAAAATCAATTGAGCGTCTTTAAATTCCTGAAGATGCTTTTCAATAAAGTAAAATTCCTCTTTACATAAACTACAGCCTGAATTGAAATAAAAAATAACAATAGGAGGATTAAAACGTGTCAACTCCTTCTTAGGAACAATATTTCCTATAGAATCATAAAAATAGAACTCAGGGATAGTTGAGATCGCTTCTAGAATTGAGGTCTTCCTCCTAATTCCATTATAGATGAGAATACTGAGTAAAAGAACAGCACTCAAAATGGTCAGTATGTATGCTTTCCTTGCCATCAAAAAATACTCAAAGAAATGAATACCACAAAAAGTATCCAGCAAACAAAGTAAGATCCATAGTAGAAGACCACTATACGAAGCATTTGATTGAATTCTTGACCTAGCCCAAAAGCCAGACTTCCTGCCAAGGCAAACCAATACCCTATTTCAAAAACATTTAGTGCCTTGAATGGGTAATGAAACCATTTTTCTAACAAACTTGAACCAAAAAGACTGAAAAGAGATAAAGGATAGAAAGAATTAAACTCCTCCAAAGTGAAGCTTGGCTCTACAAATTCAAACCATAAGATCTTGGTGAAAACAGGAAGTAAACATACAAACTCTGCAATAACACAGGCCTTTAAAACATCAGAAAAGGGATACTTCAAATTAGATAGGTAAAACCCCAGATATACTAAACTGGCCGGAATTAAGATCTTAAAAAAAGTGATCACAGGGGTAAGGAGATAAGTTACCCATAGCCATTTCCCTCTAAATTCAAGCATCTGTCCTATTCTGGTATAAGAATATTGCTCTGAAAAGTGAGTATAAAAAACATGATCTGTTAATAAATATTGATTGATATAAAAGGAGAGCGATAAACCCAATGTGATAAGAATAAAAAGGGACTATGACACAAACTGTGTAAGTTGGTTTCACTACTTACGAAGTTAAAGTTAAACCTCGAAATTCTCTGTGTGATTTAGAAGAAATCGCACAGGGAATTTGAGGAACCCGCGGTAGGCGCCCCCCGGTCTGTGTGTGGACAATTTCTTACCTTTATAACACACAGATTACAAAAATGAAAAAAGAAGATCTCCTAAATGATGACTTCCTCAAGCAGTTCAGGACTGCCGGGGAGCTTAATTCCTTCCTTCAACAGCTTCAGAAAAGAGCCGTTGAGAAAATGCTTGAAGGCGAGCTGGATGCCCATCTTGGCTATGAAAAGCATCAGAATTCCGATAATCCCAATTCAAGGAACGGCTATTCCACCAAAACAATAAAAAACACATTTGGGGAAGCTGAAATCAGAGTCCCAAGAGACAGGGACGGCAGCTTTGAGCCTGCCCTTGTGCCCAAACGCAGAAGCATGGCGGAGGGCGTTGAAAACGTGATCATTTCCATGTATGCCAAGGGAATGTCAAACCAGGACATCGAAGAACAGATCCGGGAGCTTTATGACATCAATGTTTCCTCCTCCACCATCTCAAGGGTTACCGGTGCCGTAGCGGAGGATATTGTTGCATGGAGAAACAGGCTATAATACTCCCCATTTGTTGGACCAAAAGTATCAGTTGCTAAGTTAATTTATTTATTTGTTAATATATCCTTAGTTGTCCTATTTCCCAAGGGGACCCTTGGGAAATAAGACAACTAACTTTTGCTTTATGCTGCTTTTTGGGTTGCCCCAAAATACCTTTCCCCGGGCTTCTCCCTGGTGGTATGATGGACCTTTTGGTTGTAATATTCAATATACTTTTTGACACCTTTGAGCAGGTCATAACCGTCCTCGCTTGGGTTCAGATAGATGTAATCATACTTGATCGACTTCCAGAACCTTTCAATATATACATTGTCCAAAGCCCTTCCCTTTCCGTCCATTGATACTTTGATATCCAGCCCTTCAAGGTAATTGATCCATAAGGCTGATGTGTACTGGCTTCCCTGATCGGAATTGACTATCTCTGGCTTACCATATTCTCTGATGGCCTCTTCGATTACCTGCTTACACCATTTGGCGTCCTGACTGTTGGATATACCCCATGACAGTATCCTTCTGCTGTAAACATCCATGACTGCGGTCAGGAACATAAACCCCTTCTGCATCGGAATGTAGGTGATATCGGTTACCCACACTTGGTTGGGTCTTTCAATCTTTAAGTTCCTGAGAAGATAAGGCCTGATATATTCACGCAAACCGGATTTGGTAAGGTTCTTCCTCCTGTAAAGGGTTTCCCTGCCCATCAGCCTGAAAAGCCTCCTGATGCGCTTTGGGCCGACAACGAAGCCCAGTCCTGTCAACAGATAGACCATCGACACAACGCCTTCAGTAGGGTGATCGGTAAGATGCCTGTCCATGATTCCCATAAGTTTCAGATTGACCTCGTTTTCCCCTTTTGGTTTGTAATATAGACTGCTTCGGGGAACCTCCAATACTTCACACTGTCTCCTTATAGACAGCCCCTTATAATCAGAACAAATCAATGTCGCCCGATCTTTCATATCCCCAGTTTCTTGCAGCTTTTTTTTAAAAAGTCATTCTCTACTTTTAGCTCTCCGATCTGGGCATAGAGCTGCTCAAGGGCAGGGCCTTCTTCCTTTTTCTTTGAATGCTCCTTTTCAAATACAGCTGACATATTATCCAAAAACTCACCCTTCCACTTGGATATAATCACAGGGCTAACATCGAACTTCTTGGACAATTCAGCCAATGTAAACTGATTCTTGATTGCTTCAAGGGCTACTTTTGCCTTGAACTCAGGAGAAAACTTTCGTCTTGTTTGCTTGTTCATAAGGTTAAATTTAAACAGTTTTTTTTAACTTAACCTCTGGTCTCAATTTTGGGGAGTATTATAGGCCGCTTGACCCTGTATACCTGATCGTTTGGATGGATGGTATATCCTTCAAAGTCAGGGAGAACTCCAAAGTGGTCAACAAGACCGTTTATATTGCCGTTGGCCTCAGAACTAACGGCCTTAAAGAGATCCTAGGCCTTTGGCTTGGCAAGAATGAATCTTCGGCTTTCTGGATGGGGGTACTCACCGACCTGAAAGCCAGAGGGGTTGAAGATATTCTCATAACGGCAACTGACAACCTGAACGGGTTTACTGATACGATAAAAGCTTCATTCCCCCAATCAGTCACTCAGATATGTGTCGTCCACCAGATCAGAAACGCATGTAGATATGTCGCATGGAAAGACCGCAGGGCGTTTACAAGGGATATGAAGGAAATTTATACCGCCCCTACAAAAGATGCTGCTTGGGCTGCCCTGAACGATTTTGCCAAAAAATGGGAATCCAAATACGCTTATGCCATCAAAAGCTGGAGGGACAACTGGGATGAACTCACCGTTTTCTTCGATTACCCGGCTGAAATCCGTAAAATCATCTATACCACCAACCTGATTGAAAATCTCAATGGAAAGATCAGAAAATACACCAAAAACAAGCTCTCTTTCCCGACAGATGATGCCGTAATGAAGTCTGTTTTCCTGGCTGCAAGAGAAGCATCGAAAAAATGGACTATGCCTATCAGAGACTGGGGAGCTATTCTTAACAGTTTCCTGCTTATATTTGGTGATAGGGTCAGGCTTCTTGATACCTGACAATAAAACCATAATTTGAAGTTTACACACTTATCGGGATAGTGTCAATAAAAAACAACTTCATAAACCATTTTTTTAACTATCGAAGAAAAGATTTACCAATTACTAAACGCATGATCAAGAAAAAGGTCTTTACCGTCTATTATTGTTGTTATTTCTTTTGAATTCAATGATATTTTTGGAAACATAACCATCTGACGGCATAATGATTCTTAGTTGCAACACATCTTCCTCCAACTTGGAAATCAGGTATTTTTGAACACTTATTTTGTCAAATCTCCCAATGTACAGTGTGTCTTTATCAACCCACCATTTTCCTTTTAATTGAATAATTTCGGAATCTTTAAAATCAGTGAATATTACGGTATCTTTTTTAAACTCATAAAAGTACCCGTCAATTATTTTACTAAACGTTTCAGCTAGTTTTATTTGTTGTTCTTGGTCGTTCATTTGAAAATTCTTGGAAGTTAGTATGTTTTCAAATGTTTGATTTCTTGTCATTCTCCAATGACCATGCAAATCTTCTTCATGTTTTAAACTAAAAAAAAGAAGCAAGAATACGATATAGAGTTTATTCATTGTAATTAAGTTTATGCAAGGTGCTTATCGCACCTTGCAATGAATCGTTAAGGATTATGGTCTTGGCAATGTCTGTCGTAATATAATACTCCCCAAAATTGAGACCAGAGGTTAAGTTAAAAAAAACTGTTTAAATTTAACCTTATGAACAAGCAAACAAGACGAAAGTTTTCTCCTGAGTTCAAGGCAAAAGTAGCCCTTGAAGCAATCAAGAATCAGTTTACATTGGCTGAATTGTCCAAGAAGTTCGATGTTAGCCCTGTGATTATATCCAAGTGGAAGGGTGAGTTTTTGGATAATATGTCAGCTGTATTTGAAAAGGAGCATTCAAAGAAAAAGGAAGAAGGCCCTGCCCTTGAGCAGCTCTATGCCCAGATCGGAGAGCTAAAAGTAGAGAATGACTTTTTAAAAAAAAGCTGCAAGAAACTGGGGATATGAAAGATCGGGCGACATTGATTTGTTCTGATTATAAGGGGCTGTCTATAAGGAGACAGTGTGAAGTATTGGAGGTTCCCCGAAGCAGTCTATATTACAAACCAAAAGGGGAAAACGAGGTCAATCTGAAACTTATGGGAATCATGGACAGGCATCTTACCGATCACCCTACTGAAGGCGTTGTGTCGATGGTCTATCTGTTGACAGGACTGGGCTTCGTTGTCGGCCCAAAGCGCATCAGGAGGCTTTTCAGGCTGATGGGCAGGGAAACCCTTTACAGGAGGAAGAACCTTACCAAATCCGGTTTGCGTGAATATATCAGGCCTTATCTTCTCAGGAACTTAAAGATTGAAAGACCCAACCAAGTGTGGGTAACCGATATCACCTACATTCCGATGCAGAAGGGGTTTATGTTCCTGACCGCAGTCATGGATGTTTACAGCAGAAGGATACTGTCATGGGGTATATCCAACAGTCAGGACGCCAAATGGTGTAAGCAGGTAATCGAAGAGGCCATCAGAGAATATGGTAAGCCAGAGATAGTCAATTCCGATCAGGGAAGCCAGTACACATCAGCCTTATGGATCAATTACCTTGAAGGGCTGGATATCAAAGTATCAATGGACGGAAAGGGAAGGGCTTTGGACAATGTATATATTGAAAGGTTCTGGAAGTCGATCAAGTATGATTACATCTATCTGAACCCAAGCGAGGACGGTTATGACCTGCTCAAAGGTGTCAAAAAGTATATTGAATATTACAACCAAAAGGTCCATCATACCACCAGGGAGAAGCCCGGGGAAAGGTATTTTGGGGCAACCCAAAAAGCAGCATAAAGCAAAAGTTAGTTGTCTTATTTCCCAAGGGTCCCCTTGGGAAATAGGACAACTAAGGATATATTAACAAATAAATAAATTAACTTAGCACCTAAAATCCGCAGGATTTTAGTTTGGAGATTTGAATCTGCTTGTTTGTGTTCATTTTTGGTCTAGTTCGGGAATTTCTTCCCTTTGATTGAAGAGTGTTCATAGTTTTGAGACAATGGATTTTAGGTTTGAGGATAAAATGGACGGTTTTTTTCCTCAATTTTAATGGAAAAGGCATACCTCTTCCCTGTAAATCTTTATTTTTTGAGCTCCTGAGGGGTTTTTATCTGAATTTAGTTCAAAATCGGCTTGTAATCCTTACTCGTGAACAGTTTGAGCACTTCTCTTCTTCCCGTTCTTATCCACTTGGCTGAAACAGTGATAAATCTGAAGATAAACTTCTTGAGCCTGTCGGTAGGCTTAAGCCAATCAACTTTTCTGGAATACTCTCCAATGATATAGGTGTAAAAATTGGCATACATAGCCGTCATAAGCATAAAGGAGGTATTCTCTGCAAGGAACGAACAGGGCAACTTAGACCAGCCAAAGTCATTGTTGAGTACATCAAACAAGCGTTCGCTTGCACCCCGGGCGTTATAAAACCTTACAACAGCTTCATTGGACGATGTATGTTCATTGGTCAGAATAGCCCTGTAAGTAAATGCATCTCCACTAAACACATCTGCCTGCCCGTCTTTACGCCTGATTCTGGTAATGACCAGCCTGTAAGACCTGTCTTTACCGAAAGGTTTGTAGTCGGATAGGTCAGTAACTTCCATTTCCTGTACACCCAAACGTATTTTCTGCCACTTCTCAGGGGCTATACTTCCAAGGATATTATCCAGTTTGGCACATCTGTTTGCCCGTATATAAAAGCTTTCGGTATGTGCTTCCAGTGTGCGGAGAACTTCTTCCTGATAGGATGCTGAATCGGCTCTGAACCTTCCGATACGGATATTTTCATTGGTAAGCTGCCCAAACATGCGTGTAAGTGTATCAGCCTGCAAATATTTGGCCTGACTGTTGCCATTTCTGCCCTCTACGTACACAGGAATGGCCTGTGAAAATTCAGGATGTGCTATGGAAGCTACACCTGGCTGATATCCATAGACGTGTTTATATGTCTTTTTTGAATCGTACTTTTCAGTTGGAATGACGGTGTTGTCATAATCGAGGTCGTAAGCAACACCTGACTTGAGTAATCCGGTCTTACAAGCTGATTTTAACAACAAGCTGTTGAGTTTTCCATTGATATTAAATTCATGGCTTACTCCACTGGACGGATTTATAAAGAGTTCTGTATCAACAGCAAGCTCTTTGATACCTCTCAGAATTGTATCGGCACTGCATACTGAAAATGAAGGGACCTGTTCAAGTGCGTCTCTCAAGTGAACATTGATATCTTCAGTACAGTCGCCACCATTAAAGAAAATAGCCATATGATTGGCGAAAATGTCACTGTATGAAAACCCTCCCCTTAAGGCTCTAACCCCCAATTGATTATCAATGAGTTCTGGGAGACCAGAATTTTTGAAAGAGTTAAAAACAAAATTAAAACCTCCGAAAGGTGTGATTTTTTCTGTCGAATTCGTAATTTTCATACCGCTTATCAAGGATGTGTGGTAACACCTAAATAAGTGAAAAAAAAACGAGCCGGAAAAGCCTGAATTGAATAAATTCAGCCACTTTTTCGGCTTTTTTTAAATCCGCCCTGCGGATTTAAGGTAGCAACTGATACTTTTGGTCCAACAAATGGGGAGTATTATATAAGATTCAGCTAAGATTAAATATAATTCATCGCTGCCCTGAAATCCACCACCACTAAGCAACAACCAAGCTGTGTCACAATAATCCGATCCACCGACCAGATTCTCCATTTTTTCCATGTCTAATCTTTCCATGATTTTTAAAATTTAAATGTGAATAATAATTAAAACATGAATGAAACTAAGAAAATAAAGATTATGATCCAAAATCATTAGGCATTGATAACCTTACACTTAATGTAAATTGTACTATTCTAATTGTGATTTTCAAAATAATCTTTTAAAAATTAGTTTACCCCCCCCCTCCGAAAAACCAAAGAATTAGTAATTGAACATGGGTTTTCCAAAATAATAAACTTTTTTTATAGTTTAGGAAAAAAAATTAGAGTACAATTCAATACCGTCCTAAATAAAATATGAGAGGTCTGGTTTTTTGCCCAAAATAGCTATTTTGGGTTTGCACCAAAAAACATAAACCTCCCATGAGTAATATTACATTGTTTTCTCAGATTATTAAAAAAATCGAGCGTTCAATTTTCAAGAAACTGGTTGAAGAGAAGCAAACGGACAAGGGCTGCAAAGGCTTTGACAGCTGGACGCATTTGGTTTCCATGCTTTTTTGCCATTTTGCCAAAAGTACTTCTGTAAGGGATATTTCAAACGGCCTGCGTTCGGCCACGGGGAACCTCAACCATCTGGGGATTGCCAAGGCACCATCCAAGTCCAGTATCAGTTATCAGAACAAGCGCAGGGACTCTGACCTGTTCAAGGAGCTGTATTACGGGCTTCTGAAGCATTTAGGACAGCAGGCGTCCCTGAGCAGGGTAAAACTACGGATCAAGGCTCCCGTCTATCTGCTCGACTCCACGGTGGTAAGTCTTTGCCTTTCGATGTTTGACTGGGCAACCTTCAGGACCAAAAAGGGTGCTGTAAAGATGCATACGCTTCTGGACTATGACGGGAAACTCCCTGTTTATGTGAATATTACAGAAGGAAGTATGGCAGACAATAAAGGCGCTTATGATATTCCTTTGGAGAAAGGATCCGTTATAGTGGCGGACCGCTATTACAATGACTTTCCGATGCTCAACATTTGGGACAGCAAGGGGGTCTTTTTCGTCATAAGGCACAAGGATAACCTTAAGTTCAGCACAATCAATGAACGTCGACTCCCTGAAAATACTGCACAGGAAGTACTGATAGACGAAGAAATTGAACTGGTAAACCCGCAGTCAAAAGTGAAGTACCCCGGAAAACTCAGAAGAGTGGCTGTATGGGACGAAAAAAACCGACAGACCGTCGAACTGATTACCAATAACTTCAAATGGTCAGCAAAGACAATCGGTGATCTTTACCGGTGCCGATGGGAGATTGAGATCTTCTTCAGGGACATCAAGCAGTTACTCCATATCAAAACCTTTATCGGAACATCGAAAAATGCCGTGATGATCCAGATATGGACCGCGCTGATCACCATTCTGCTCCTAAAAGTGATGAAGGCAACCGCTAAATTCGGATGGCATCTGTCCAATCTGGTTGCATTTATCAGACTGAACATATTCGTTAAAATAGAGCTGCAAAAGTGGCTGGACAAACCCTTTGAAGACCATGAAAAACCTCCTCAAAAAAGCCAACAGGGGGTTCTATTTCCGGATTACAGATAAAATCACAATAGAAATTGCAGAAACACAGCTAAACATCTGTCTTGTAAATTATTTAGGACAGCATTGAGTACAATTTAATTTAAATACACTTTTTTTTTAGAAATAATAATATTTATACTAATAATCGGATAGCGTAAGATTTCAAATCAAAATAATCATTTACCTTCTATCACTAATTTTTAAAAATTACTCCAGGTTATTACTTATTGAATAAATTGGTATGGAAGATTATGAAGGGATTTGGGTACTTTTGTAAAAAAGCCACAAAGACGCTAAGACACAAAGGAAATATAACTCAATAATAAGATTTAAACAATAAAATGCTAGATGAGCAAATCACATACCCTGCCTTGCGCCAACCTTTGCGACTTTGCGGCTTTGCGAGCCAAAAACCAAACCTTTGTGTCTTTGTGCCTTCGTGGCATATGAAAAGAATGAAATGCTAGATGAACAAATCATATACCCTGTCTTGCACCAACCTTTGTGCCTTTGCGCCTTTGCGAGCCAAAAACCAAACCATAGTGCCTTAGTGCCTTTGTGGCATTAAAAAATATGAATATGCAAACCATCAAACATACCCTTATCGGACCCATTCGCCAAGCAATCACCATGGCAGGACTTCCCTTGAAAGGAGCGCTTAAAGATGAACAGCTGGACATCATTTCTGAAGCAGGCATCCTGATCAAAAACGATAAAATTCATCAGGTCGGTAACTATTGGGACCTGTACCCTGAAGCTCAATCCATTGGTGCCGAAATGGTGAATCTCAAAGGAGACTTTGTGGCTTTACCCGGCCTGATCGATTGCCATACGCATATTTGTTTTGCAGGTTCACGGGCCCAAGACTACGCCATGCGCAATGCCGGTAAATCTTATCTGGAAATCGCCAAAGCTGGAGGAGGCATCTGGGATACCGTCACCCAAACCCGGAAAGCCAAACAGGAAAAGCTGGTTCAATTGACTGTTCAGCGAGCCAACAGGCACCTGAAAGACGGTATCACCACCATTGAAGTCAAGAGTGGTTATGGACTCTCTGTAGCCGAAGAACTCAAAATGTTCCGAGCCATTCAAGAAGCCAATGAAAGCACCTATGCAGACCTTATCCCAACCTGCCTCGCTGCCCATATTCCACCCAAAGACTTTCAGGGAGCACAAAGGGACTATTTGAAAAGCATAAGTGATGAAGTTTTTCCTGTTTTAAAGGCGGAAGGCTTAGCCAATCGCATCGATGCCTTTATTGAGGATACGGCTTTCACTCCGGAAGATATACATTCCTACTTCCAAAAGGCCAAAGAAATGGGCTTCGACATCACCGTACATTCGGACCAGTTCCATACTGGTGGTTCGCAGGTAGCCATCAACTTCGGCGCTATCTCAGCAGACCATCTGGAAGCGAGTACAGATAAGGAAATCCAATTATTGGCAAATTCAGACACCATAGCTGTGGCCTTACCAGGAGCATCCATGGGTTTGGGCGTAGCCTACACTCCCGCTCGAAAACTACTAGATGCTGGTGCTTCCCTAGCCATCGCCTCTGACTGGAATCCCGGTTCAGCTCCCATGGGCGATTTGCTCATGCAAGCTGCTGTATTGGGCACTTTCGAGAAACTCAGCAATGCAGAAGTCTTGGCAGGCATCACCACAAGAGCCGCAGCAGCCCTGAACCTTCATGACCGAGGACAATTGAATCCTGGCATGTTGGCCGATATCGTCCTATTCCCCACAGCCGATTATCGGGAGATAACTTATCAGCAGGGGAAACTTAAACCTAGTATGGCTTTTAAAAATGGGGTTAAGGTTTAATTGAAATATGGTAGAAATAAATGGAAATATAGTTGAAATAAGCCTTTGGCGAAATATTGTGGAAATAAGTTCTCCTTGTCACCTCGACGATAGGAGAGGTCTATTTAATCTCAGGTTGGCAATAGATTTCTCCTTGCGTCGAAATGACAAGGTGAAGCCCAATTCAGTAGCATTCATTAATTCTTAATTCAGCATTTAATGCCGTTAAGTTAAGGAATGTGATTAAATAGATTTGTAATTCATTGAGTATTTCAGTTTAGCTCTGAATTTCCGCTTGAATACCTGGTTTCTTCTTGAATATTCTATTTTGGAAGCGATTTTCTTTACATATTTCTGGATAATCTGCTCCAATTCACCAATTAAATCTCTGATTTTAAGAATCAGGGATTTTGTTTTTGACAATGCATAAGTTTTATTGATTATCAAGGTCCTTGCTGACTTTGATGTCCGTCCTGTTTTGGTTTTTGGCTCCACATCATAGCAAAGAATATTGCAGAGTGATATGATCAGGGTCTTAGCATAGAAGTCCTGCTGGACCGCCCATGCTGTTTTGCCGGAAAAATCAGATACTTCAAGTCTTGATTTGATCAGTTTATATGCTTCTTCTATTCCCCATCTCTGTTTGTACAGGTTTATTAGAGAGGAGGCTGTATATTTTTTCCTGTCCAACAGCGAAGTCGCATATATTGAAATCTTACCCTTCTTATTCTTTTTCTTGATCAGTCTTACGGTCATGGTTTGGGATAACGAGGGATACTTTTCAAGCAGCCATCTGTATTTTGGAGGGAGTATTAATGTATATTCCGCATCAGAGGAACTACTTCGGGAAAAATCTTCGACACATTTCCACCAATTGTCTTTCATCCTGAAAAGAAAGTCGGCCCCTTTTCCTTTCAATTCGAAAAAAAGTCTCAGTGATGCATAATACCTGTCGCACACAAGAAGATCCCCTTCTTTAATATGTCCAAGATGGGCATGACATAGGGTGGCTTCCGAAGTGGTGTAGCTTTCCATACCGGCATCCAGTACAAGGCCGTTGTAAACATCATACAGGTAAGATATCCTGCTCATGTAATGTCCCGCATCCGCATTGGGCCCAAAACCATGATAGCTGAACTTCTCTGACATGGAGGGATGATCCGGGAGTTCAAGTGTTGAACCATCAACAGAAAGCACCCTATGCCCCTTCCATTTCTTGAACTTTGCATGTTGGTAAAAAAGACTGCAGATCAAACCGTTAAGCTTTTTAAAAACTGTATAGCACAGTTTTTTCCTGGCCTGGGTAAATGCACTTTTAGTGGGCGATAAGGAAGATTCCCCAAAAAACTCTTCAAGGCAGATATTAAGTCCTTTGTTGCTCTTTGACAAAATAAAAAGCACAAGAACTTCAAAGGAAAAGAAACGGTCACGAAGAAAATCTTTCACCGAAGTCCTACTTTCGATGATAAATTTTTCATAACTTAGTTTTAACTTGAATTCATTTACAATTAAAGTTTTAAGGCTTCCAGCACTCCCTGCTTTCGGAAGCCTTATTTTATACCTCTAATATAATGAATTTCAGTTAATTAACCACTAACTAAACGGCATTAATTCAGCATTTTAGAATCCAAAACAAAAAAATCAATCATGACCTTCCAAGACCAAATAACCCAAGGTATCCCCACCACCCTACCCCCCAAAAAACAGCCCAACCCTGATTTTTCACATGCACCCAAGCGCAAGGATATTCTGAGCATGGAAGAGAAAAAGTTGGCGGTAAGGAATGCGCTTCGTTATTTCCCTAAAGCCTGGCATGCGGAATTGGCAAAGGAGTTTTTTGAAGAATTGCAGGAATACGGGAGGATTTACATGTATCGCTTTATGCCGGACTATGAAATGTACGCAAGACCGATTTCGGAATACCCCGCCAAAAGCCAACAGGCAGCGGCCATTATGTTGATGATCCAAAATAACCTGGACCCAGCTGTAGCCCAACACCCACAAGAACTGATTACCTACGGTGGAAACGGGGCCGTATTCCAAAACTGGGCCCAGTACCTGCTGACCATGCAATACCTGTCCGAAATGACAGATGAACAGACCCTCCACATGTATTCCGGTCATCCTATGGGCCTTTTCCCTTCCTCTAAGGAAGCCCCAAGGGTGGTAGTCACCAACGGCATGATGATCCCCAATTATTCCAAACCGGATGATTGGGAGAAATACAATGCACTCGGCGTCACCCAATACGGGCAGATGACCGCAGGTTCCTACATGTATATTGGCCCACAGGGGATCGTACACGGTACGACCATCACGGTGATGAATGCTTTTAGGAAAAAATTGGGTGCAGGTAACAATCCTAAAGGAAAAGTTTTTCTGACAGCGGGGCTAGGAGGAATGTCTGGCGCCCAACCGAAAGCAGGGAATATCGCAGGCTGCATCACCGTCTGTGCAGAAGTCAACCCCAAAGCCGCTCATAAAAGGCATGAACAAGGTTGGGTAGATGAATTGATAGATGATTTGGATGCATTGGTCGCAAGGGTAAGAAAGGCTCAAGAAAATCAAGAAGTGGTATCCATTGCCTATCTGGGCAATGTGGTGGATGTATGGGAGAAGTTTGATGAGGAAAATATCACCGTGGAACTTGGTTCAGATCAGACCTCCCTGCACAATCCTTGGGCTGGGGGGTATTATCCCGTGGATTTGAGTTTCGAGGAGGCCAATATCCTAATGGCCAAGGACCCAGAAAACTTCAAATCCAAAGTTCAGGAATCCCTACGTCGGCATGCCGCTGCGGTCAATCGACATGCAGCCAAGGGCATGTATTTCTTTGACTATGGAAATGCTTTCCTATTGGAAGCTTCCCGTGCAGGGGCTGAGGTAATAGCCGAAAATGGCATTGACTTCCGCTATCCTTCCTATGTGCAGGATATCTTGGGGCCCATGTGTTTTGATTATGGGTTTGGACCATTTAGATGGGTTTGTACTTCTGGAAAACAGGAAGATTTGGAGAAAACCGATCAGATTGCACTCGAAGTCATGAAAGAGATTAAAGCCACCGCCCCGGCTGAAATCCAACAACAGATGCAGGATAATATCCAATGGATAGAGGAAGCTGGCAAAAACAAGTTGGTGGTGGGTTCACAGGCCCGTATTCTCTACGCAGATGCCGAAGGACGCATTAAAATCGCACAAGCCTTTAATAGGGCAATTGAAGCAGGAGAACTCTCTGCACCTGTCGTTTTGGGAAGGGATCATCATGATGTCAGCGGTACAGACTCCCCTTTCCGGGAAACGAGCAACATCTATGATGGCAGTAAGTTTACTGCCGACATGGCCATCCACAATGTGATCGGTGATAGTTTCCGTGGGGCTACTTGGGTCTCCATCCACAATGGTGGCGGCGTAGGCTGGGGTGAGGTTATCAATGGAGGTTTCGGTATGCTACTCGATGGCAGTAAAGAAGCTGACCGCAGACTCCAATCCATGCTTTTCTATGACGTTAACAACGGCATTTCCCGCAGGGCATGGGCCAGAAATCAGGAGGCTTTGTTTGCCATTAAAAGAGAGATGGAAAGAACGCCTGGATTGAAAGTAACGCTTCCGGAGATGGTGGACGAGGATTTGTTGGAGTTTTGAGAATTATTTTAAGCACTTCAAAAATCATTTTATAAATTTTTACATCCCAATGTTCAAAAACACGTATATTTAACTAATAAAAAACACGTGTGTCATGAATACTAAATTAACTCTGACAATAGATAAAGCTGTTATCGAAGAAGCAAAAGCTTTTGCAAAAGAACAGGGCAAAAGTCTGTCAGGAATTATTGAAAATTATCTTAAAACACTTCCAAAAGAAAAAAAACATAACGAGCTATCCCCTAATGTCAAAAAACTAGTTGGGGTAGTGAAACTGCCACCAAATTTTGACTATAAAAAAGAATTGGAAGAGGCAATAGCAGAAAAATATCTTAAAAAATGAAGGCTATTCTTTTGGATTCAGACATCATCTTAGATGCGATGGCTAACCGTGAACCATTTTCTAAAGAAGCAATTCAAATTCTCGAATTATGCGAAAAAAAAGAAATCCATGGTTATACCACTCCGGTTATTCTAAGCAATCTGTATTACCTCCTCAGGCGTTTGGGAATGTCTCACCAACAGGTACAATCCCATTTCAGAAACCTTCTTACCAATATTCTTTTTGACATTGCAATCATTGATAAAAAAACAATTCTCAGCGCTTTAGACTCAAACTTCAATGATTTTGAGGATGCTTTACAAAACTTCTCAGCAGAACAGCACAATAAAATCTCCATTATCATCACCAGAAACACAAAAGATTACCAGAAAAGTGCTTTAACTGTAATGAGCCCGATTGAATTTTTAAAAATGTTTTCTTTTAATAAAGCAAAAAAGAAATAAGTAAGCACTATGAATCCAAGTGCTACTTCAATGTTTACTATTGATTTCCGACTATTTTGTTTCAAAAATTAAATCACTCCCGCATTGATCCAGAATGGAAAAACCAATACCAAGGAGACTTGGGTTACTTTTTTCATCATACAACAAGTTTGTTTGCCAAGTTTTTTATTACGGAATATATTCTTTAAACTTTAAAAACCCATGATTTTCAAAACCCCTAGGAATTAAATAGATCATCAAAAAAATCACCAAGCGTAGTAAAATCCCCAAAACACTTCCTTCCGGACCTTGATCACCTCCATTAAAAAACATGTCAGGAACAATCTCAAGCTTAAGTAGCCCCTCCCGTTCCGTTCCGGAAACGTGGAATCCCGATACAGGTCCTTGGATAAAATTCCAGAAAAAATGGATAGCTATGGGAACCCACACCGTCTGGAATTTCAAAAATGCGTAGCCATACATGATCCCTCCAAGAAAGTAGCTGATTACTTCTCCTGACTTCGACACTGGGACACCCAAATCAGAAAAACAAAAAATGCAATTAACTAAATGTCAGTACTTTAAATTAAAATGGGACTGACAACTGTCGAAGTCAGGAAAAATAAAAATGGGCCAAGCAATTTCTCTGTTTGGACTTTAACTTATCCGTTTAATTAATCGGATAATAATTTTACAAAGGCAAAGATTTATATTTCCAAGTACTCAAACATCAATTCCAGGTATCCTTTTGCCTTCTTCACATCGCTTAGCTTTGCCCCCGCCTCCCTATCCGATTGGGCAGTTAAAAAGTTAACTTTTGCCCGGACATTGGCCCGCAAGGCCTTGTAATAATGAAAAATCTGCCAGTCGGCATCCTGGACAAAAGGGTCTATTTTTTTCCTGTAGGTCCTTAACAATGCCTCAGAATGGTCTTTCCTCCCATAAAATTCCAAGTCCATACACAAAAAGGCCAGTTCATAAAGCAAATCGGTCTGCCTGAAACTATCATTGAATTCAATACAATCAAACAAGATGGGTTTCCGGTAAAGAAAAATATTCCCGGTGTGCAGGTCACCATGGGTATCCCTGTACCAGGTTTCACGGATGCGCGCTGCCATCCTTTTCTTATGCAACTCCAGAAAAGCATTGCTTCGCTCCATCGCAGCATCGATTTTTTCAGGCAGGCCTGCCCCTAGTTCTTTGTTGGCTATCGCTTTCACCGTTGCCAGGTCATTGAAAAGGGCCTTTTCCTTTTCTAAATCAAAAACCGGGAATACAAGCGCTGACCTTTGATGAAAATCTGCTACCAATTTGGCCAGTTCTTGGATGTCTTCCAAGGCTACCTCCCCCTTCTCCAACATGACATCCATTTTTTTGGAAGCCCTAAGCCTCTTCATTCGGACAGCATAATCGCTTATTTTTCCTGGCCCCTCTCCAATATGCCAATGTCCCTGGAAGTAACGGATGGGTTCTACAGAAAGATAGATGGAAGAAAACCTGCCATTCAACTCCAACTCTCTTTCACAAAAAAATTTACGTTTGCTTAAAGTGGAATAATCCAAAAATGAAAACTGAATGTCTTTTTTTATTTTAAAAGCGACTCTACCCGATAGTATTACCCAGGAAATATTGGTTTCTATCAATGTCCCTTGAAGCCTTTGCCCCTTATACATTCCATTCCAAGCCAATTGTTTGACCTCATAATTTTCCATAATGCAAGGTGATATATTGGATGGTCTGTCTGAGCATCGTATCTATATTTTCATTATCCGATTTTAGGGATAAGAAAAGGCCTTCCATGGGCTCAAACTCTCCTTTGAGCTTTTGATAAACATCCCAATCTGCTTCTGAATCCGCTCTGGGTTTGGAAAGCCTTTCCCTTATGACTGAATCTTCTGCTTCCACCAATATTGAAATAAGTACGGCCTCTTGCTTTTTTGCAAGTTCAGCAACTTTTAGCCTCATTTCTTTAAGGTAGAATGTGGCATCTAAAACTACCCTGCTTCCTTTGAGCAGGTATTTTTCCGCTTGCTCAAGCATCTCTCCATACACTTTGAACTTATATTGATTCTGATATTTCCCCATAAACCTCAGCTGCCTCCTTACTTCGTCACTCCCGATATATACCGCATCAATGGCATGACTTAAGTGTCGGGCAAAAAAGGTTTTCCCAGAACCCGGTAATCCCATAACCATGATGACCAAACGCTTTCTCATACCATTCAATTCAAATGAAAATAGGATATCTGATGCAATCCGCTGCATAAAATGCCAAAAGAAATTTCGATCAAGTTTTTTAAAAAACAAATGACTTTGGACAGGCTTTAGAAAAAACCATCTTATCTTAATAAAAACTTAAAAACCACTTCCCTATGAGACCCTTTTTGTTGATGCTGGCTGTCCTGCTTTTTTTCTCCTGTTCCAAAAAAGCAGAAATAGTAACTGAAAAGGACTTTATCAAAGGCGTCTATGGCCATCCGGCCGCCTTACTGGATAAGGGTTACCGCTTTGATTCCCTCGGGATCAATGCGGTTTTTGTCAGAAGCATTTCACTCAATCTGGATTTCTACAAAACTGCCAAAGAGCAGGGCGCAGCAGTGTACGTGGAATTCCCCACACTCAATGGCAAGGGCTATGTCGAAGCACATCCAGATGCGTGGCCGATTGATAAAAAAGGCCTGCCGGCTCCTCCGGCAGACTGGTTTATGGGGGTATGCCCCATCCATCCCGGTTTCAGGGAATTCCGCTCCCAACAGCTTCGGGAGATTTTGAAAGAGTATGCCGTTGACGGTATTTTCCTGGACTATGTCCATTGGCATGCACAGTTTGAAACCAAGGATCCGATCTTACCCGAAACCTGTTTCTGCGAGCGTTGTACTTCTTCTTTTGGAAAGGAAATCAAACAAGAAATCCCAGGGGAAAGTATCGCTGAAAAAGCACATTGGATCCTTCGTCATGAAGACAAGGCCTGGAGAAAATGGAGGGCGGATATTTTAAATGGCTGGGTAGAGGATATGGGCAAGATTGTCAAATCAGAACAGCCTCAGGCCAAGTTGGGTGTTTTTTACTGTTCTTGGTATCCGAGTGATTATGATTCGGCTTTGTACAAAACCCTAGGCATTGATCCCTTGGCTCTTGCCCAAAGGGCTGATGTACTATCTCCGATGCTTTTTCACCGGATGAAAGACAGACCAACCTCCTGGGTGGGGGAATATGTGACTTGGTTGGGGGAAAGTATAGGGTTTAAGTCTGAAGGGTCCAAGTCTTCAGACTTGGACCAATTCCCTTCCACCCTTATCTGGCCCATAGTACAAGCCCACAACAATCCCGGAACTGTCAGTCCAGAGGAATTTCATCGGGTATTGATGGAAGGGTCCAAAAGCCCCTCATCAGGAATCATGATGTTTTCTGCAGAGTCTATTGCCCAGGAACCAGCAAAAATCAAGGTGCTTAAGCAATTTTACCGTAATAAAAATTCAAAAGATTAAACTCGGGTTGATTTATAAAATTTCCCATCTTAATGGCCTCCTTCAGTTTACCTGAAATTGTCAAATCATTTGCTTTTAGGCTGATATACAATTAAATTGAGATTCATTTTGATATGCTTTAAACATTACCAAAAAATAGCAACCCCAAAATGAAAGACCTCAAATACCTGCTTGCCTACTCCATACCGCTGTCTGCAGTACTGGCCCTGCTATGGCAGGGATGGTGGTCCTGGGCCACGGTGATTTTGGCCTTTGGTATATTCCCTCTGCTTGATGCTATCTTTCCGGCCTCCACGACCAACTACTCCGAAAGTGAAGAAAAAAGCAGGTTGTCCAACCGCTTTTTTGACATCTTGCTCTACATCTGCGCGCCTATCTGCTTTGTTTTGGTTTATTTCTATTTTAAGACCATACAAAAAGGGGGGTTGGCCACTTACGAATGGCTGGGGCTGACTTTCAGTATTGGCGTAGTCTTAGGCGCATTGGGCATCAATGTGGCGCATGAACTCGGACACCGCGCCAATAAATGGGAGCAGTTTTTGGCAAAGGCGGGTTTACTGACCGTACTTTACCAACACTTTTTCATTGAACACAACAGGGGGCACCACAAATATGTTTCTACGGACAAGGATCCTGCCACCGCCCGAAAAAATGAATGGATATACACCTTTTTTATTCGATCCATCAGCGGGCAGTACTTAAGCGCATGGAAACTGGAAAACGAACGCTTGCGCAAAAAAGGAATGAACACTTTTTCCTGGGAAAATGCAATGATCCGTTTCACTGTTTACCAAACTGCCTACCTCCTTGTTATCGTGGGCTTTTTTGGTTGGAAGATGCTTCCCTATGCTGTGTCCATAGCATTGATCGGGGTACTTCTATTGGAAACCATCAATTATATCGAACACTATGGCTTGAGAAGGAAGATACTTCCGAGCGGAAGGCCTGAGCGGGTACTTCCCAAGCATTCCTGGAATTCTGACCATGAAATGGGAAGGATTGTGCTTTTTGAACTGACCAGACATTCAGACCATCACTATTTAGCATCCAGAAAATACCAAATCCTTCGGCACATGGAGGAAAGTCCGCAATTGCCTACCGGATATCCAGGAAGCATGCTGATGGCTTTGGTACCGCCGCTTTGGTTTATGGTGATGAACAAAAGGCTGGAAGATCAAACCCGTCAATTGGAGCTCGCTTAATTTAAAATTCCAAAAGCTTGTAAAAGCTATAAAACGAACCTATTATTTTATAAGTGGTTATATATGTCAATAAAAATCGACTTCCACTGTAAACGAAATCTACTTAGTAGATCAGGGGAGGAATGACGACGGACCGGGCTGGCTCTAGCCTTGCGGGCTGATAGGATTCCGTCGTCTTGATCTTTTTGGTTACTTTTTGTATCAAGACAAAAAGTGACAAAAGAAAGTAACCCTTCAATTTACTCAGACGGGTTGAAGTGTAATATTTATTTATGCCAGATAAAGCCAAGTAAAATGGAGTTAGCATTAGAGTTTCTATTACTCGGCCCGAAAGTTATTACTCATACTAAATCATAATTTGGTTTAAATTTACCTGAAATGATTAAAGCATTATTCAGTTTTTTCTTACTAACCTTCCTGAGCCAATTCAGCCATGGCCAGGAAAAAAGGTTTAGTTATGGCGCCAACAATGCCGAGGCATTGAAGTATTATGAACAAGGTTGGGAATACATTTTGGACAAAGGAAAATGGCAAAAAGCGGAAGATGCTTTCAGACTGGCGGTGGCTTTAGACCCGGATTTTCACTTAGGCTGGAGCCAAGTGGGTAGAATCAGTCATGTTCCCGAAGAAAGGGCTGCCATTTTCACCAAACTCCAACAACAAAAAGAAAAATTGAATGACTGGGAAAAAGACTTATTGGAGGTGTATCTCACCAGCCTGGAAATCATCGATGCCAGGGACAGGGGCATTCCGAATACACCCGAAAAAGTTCAAAGTTTTTACCGGATCTCAGAGCAACATTTTTCGGAATTCCTCAAACATTATCCTTATGAACGGTACGTACATGCAGAATACATTGAGGTGATCCATGGAATTTACGGCGCACAAGCAGGTTTGGACAGTTTGGAAAAACACAGGAAAAATGGGAATGAATTAATCCCCTTTCTTATCAGTTACCAAGCCCAATTATTGTCAGAAACCAAGCAATTTGAACTGGCCCTCAAAACCGCCCTTCAACTGGAAAAACGCCTTGACAATCCCGATTTACCCATTATTCCTTTTACCTATGGGTACATCGCTTTTGAAAAAGGGGAATATGAAGTAGCTGCCATGCTCATCGACAAAACCCTAAACTTGGACCCTAAACATGTTATTGCCCAACGCCTCCAAAAAAAGATTCATGATCAATTAGGAATCTCTGAAAATTAATATCAATCCATATCTTAATATCTATAAATATCCGATTTCGCTCATTTGGTAAAATTTTTTGACACAAGGCTCTAACTTGCCCTCTCCTTCCAAACCCCTTTCCTTTTAAACACAAACCGAAACATATACTTCAAAAACACCCAAAAAGCAGACAAATTGGGCTTCGGACCCTTACCTTCCCCGATCCGCTCCAACTGCTCCCTGTACCAGACTGTTTCCATTACACTCATACGGTCAATAGGCCCAAAGCCGGTTTTAACTTTTTGAATGATTTGGGATGGATTTTTACCCTGCAAGAGTTTCTTGGCAGCATCAGGTTCGATAGCCAATAAACGGGCCAAACCGACCATATCCACATCTCCGGATTCAATGGCTCCAGCCATCCCTTGATAGGTTTTAAAACCTCCTGTCAGGACCAAAGGAACATCGACTGATTTACGGACCTTAACCGCAAAATCCATAAAGTAAGCCTCTCTTTCCAAAGTACTTTGACTGGCCTTACTCCCTACCATGGCGGGGGCCTCGTATGTCCCTCCTGATATTTCAATCAGATCAATTCCCATGCCGGCCAAAACGCGAATGGTTTCCAAGGATTCTTCTTCCGTAAAGCCCCCTCTTTGAAAGTCTGCAGAATTCAGCTTAATACCAACCGGAAAATCATGACCTACGGCTTTCCTCATCGACCTGTAAACCTCTACAACAAATTTTCTGCGTTTTTCGGGACTACCTCCCCAAGCATCTTCCCTTTGATTGTGCTTTGGAGATAAAAATTGACTGACCAAATAACCATGTGCCCCATGAATCTGCACTCCGGAGAAACCGGCTTTTTTAACTATTTCAGCAGCTTTTCCAAACCTGTCAATAATCTCCCAAATTTCTTCCTCTTTCAATTCTCTTGGGGTTTCAAAGAAGGCCTGCATGTCCTTGCGAAAGGGAATGGCAGAAGGTGCCACATTTTCCCTATTTAGTCCTTTCGGGGCCTGCTTGCCGGGATGATTCAGCTGCACCCAACAATGTGTATTATTCAGCTGGGCCTGCTCGGCCCAAAACCGCAGGGATGCTAAATTTCTTTCATCTTCGATGACCACATTTCCAGGTTCTCCCAAAGCCCTCTGGTCCACCATTACATTGCCCGTAACACATAAACCAATCTCTCCTTCTGCCCAGATCCGGTACAATTTGGCCAAAGAAGGCTTGGGAGCCCCTCCCTTTTCGCCCAAACCTTCACTCATAGCAGATTTAAAAATTCTATTTTTAATGACTGCCCCACAGGGAAGTGTGAGGGGTTGATCCAAAGGATTCATAGATTTTGTGTGGTTTGGAGGTAAAGATATTTGACTAAATACTTAAAATAAATTGGAAACGGAAGGAGCAAGCGTACCATTTTACATGGATCCAATATCTAATCATATCCAATATCATAAATATCAGACCTACTTAGAAAATGAAAATTGCAAAGAACTATTCCTTCCATTTGCCCCTTGCATTTTATTTATTCCCCATACATCCTATCCATTTTTGAATTTTATCCCGCACACCAACCAACTCTTCCAATTCAAACGCCATATCCCCCATGTTTTCCATCAATTTTTCAGGGACTGATGCCGCTGAAGCTTGTAATGCTTTCCCCTCTTGGGTCAGGTAGATCAATACTTTTCTTTCATCATCCTTCGCCTTTTCCCTTTTGATCAGACCCATGGCTTCCATTCTTTTCAACAAGGGCGTAACCGTATTGGTATTCAGGATGAGTTTATCGGAAACAGTCTGAACCGCCACGCCATCTTTTTCCCAAAGCACCAGAAGGACCAGGTACTGTGGATAGGTAATCCCCAATTTTTCCAGATAAGGCTGATACGCCCGGGTGATCAACCTGGAGATGGCATAAAAGGGAAAACAAATCTGGTTCTCAAGTTTAAGCTGTTCCATGGTCTCGTACAATGGAATGGATCAACATCATTCCCTTAGCCCAGTTTCTTACTTAAATAAGCGTCTATGGCTTCAGGCTTGGTAATTGGAGAAAAACGCTTGACCGGCCTTCCTTTTTCATCTATCAAAAACTTGGTAAAGTTCCATTTGATCCTTGAACCCAATATACAGCCCAACTTGCTTTTCAGGTACTTGAAAATCGGATGGGCATTATTGCCATTGACATCCACCTTGGAAAACATTGGAAAAGTCACCCCATAATTCAGGACACAGCCTTGGGCGATGGATTTTTCATCACCTGGCTCTTGATTGCCAAATTGATTACAGGGGAAACCCAGGATCACCAATCCTTTGTCTTTGTACTTTTCGTAAAGTTTTTCCAGGCCCTCGTATTGTGGGGTCAGGCCACATTGACTGGCCGTATTGACCACTAGGATGGTTTTTCCTTTAAACTCCTCCATGGATATTTCTTTACCCTGAAGGGTCTTGGCTTTGAAATCATAAAAGGTAGGTCCCATCATCCAATCAGATTAATTTTAACATCCACATTTCCCTTAATGGCCCTGGAGTAAGGACAGCTTTCATGGGCAAGGTCCAGTAATTTCCTTGCTTCTGCTTCTTCCAGTCCATTGATCTCAACATCCAAAGTCACATCCAGGTCCCAAGCCGTAGGCGTTCCCTGAATCAGGGCCACATGTGCCGTGACTTTAGAAGAAATGGCCAACCTTTGGCTCTTGGCAATGTAATTCAGGGCATTGTCAAAGCAGGCTGCATAACCGGCCGCAAACAACTGCTCGGGATTGGTATAAGCACCCCCTACCCCACCAAAAACTTTGGGTAAGCGCACCTCAAGGTCCAATACACCATCAAGGGACTTAACCCTCCCATTTCTTCCGCCGACTGCATAGGCGGCAGTTTCAAATAACTTTTGCATATAGTTTTTTATTTATATCGCACGCGATATAACAACAGGGTTTGGCAGGAAAATGTTTTTATAATGACAATTCTTTTTAATAAAATTAGAATCAAGTCATCCATCAGCAAAAGGACAGCTACTCAAATATGCCTCTCCCTTGTCATTTCGAAGGAGGAACGACTGAGAAATCTAAGGGCTTCAGTTTAGGGTTTTGAGATTTCTTCCCGCAATGCTGCGGGACAGGCTTCTGCGTTCGAAATGACAAAGAAAAGTCTTTGCTTAAAGTTACCCTGCTTGGGAAGGATAACTTTTTCTTTTTTGAATCAATACGGAAACAAAGCCATCCATCAGCAAAAGGCCAGCTATTTAAAAAAGCCTATCCTTGTCATTTCGACGACTAGGAACGAGGAGGAGAAATCTCTGTCATTCTGTTTTATTCCATAAAATAGATTTCTTCCCGCGTTCGAAATGACAAGGGAAAGCCTTTGACATTAGCAACCCATCTGAGCAATGAAAGCCTTTTCCCCTTTGCCCAAAAAAATCAATGCCCCCAATCATACCTGTCCATTTCTTCTAAACAGGCTTTCAACAATAGAATGCTATTGGCAATATCCTCTTTATGTGCCATTTCAATGACCTGATGCAAGTGCCTGGTCGGAATGGAAATGGCCCCTGCAATGGCACCCTGCTTTCCCATTCGCTGCACACCTGCCGTATCGGTACCACCTGCCGTCAAAATTTCCGGCTGCCATTTGATGCGGTGATTGTCAGCCGTCTGCTTCATGAAAGCCACCATCCTGTAATCACAGATAGTGGAGGCATCCATGATTTTGATCGCTGTTCCTTTACCTAATTCGGTTATTTTTTCGTGTGGCTGGGCGCCCGGAACATCAAAAGCAATGGTCGTATCCAAAGCAATACCAAAATCCGGATTGATGCCATGTGCGGCCACATTGGCTCCTCTCAGCCCAACTTCTTCCTGCACTGTAAAGGTAGCATGTACATCATAAGCAGGATCCTGCAGATTTTTCAAGGTTTCTATCAAAATGTAAACCGCGACCCGATTGTCAATGGATTTGCAGTTGACACAGTCCCCCATTTCTATCAACTCCCTATCCCTGGTAATGGTATCTCCAATGGAAATATACTTCTCCACCTCCTCCTTGGTCATCCCCAGATCAATAAAAAAATCAGTCGTTTGCGGCAATTTATTTTTTTCCTCAGCAGTCATGACATGGATAGGTTTACTTCCCATGACACCCACTAAATCCTTTTTCCCGTGAACGATAACCCTTTGGGCAGTAAGTGTTTTGGGATCAAATCCGCCCAAGGTATGAAATCTGACAAACCCCTTATCATCAATATGGGTGACAATGAACCCGATCTCATCCATATGGGCAGCCACCATGATTTTTTTACCTCCCGGATTTTTTTTAGATCTTTTAACAGTAATCACATTCCCCATATTGTCCGTTTTGACCTCATCTACCCATGGACTGACCAACTGGACTACTAAATCCCTGATTCGTTTCTCATAGCCCGGAGCACCAGGGGTTTCACAGATTTCTTTCAAAAGGTTGACATTGATTTCCATATTTGGATTTTTTCGGTTATGATCTTAAAGCCTCAATTTGGGGAAATTTTCCCCACTCAATTTTTTTTCAAAAGAAACAACCAGAGCCACAAAGGATCATTCTGGTACAGTTTTTTCTTATAAAATTAATCCAAATTGGCAGAATTTTAAAGGAAAGCCTATAATCAAATTGATTTATGCAGATAATATTGGTGCTCTTAGGCGCATTTGTTGTATTTATTTTAAGTACGCTTACCGGTGGAGGAGCAAGTTTATTGTTGATGCCATTAGTGGCATGGGTAGTGGGGGTGAAAGCAGTAGCCCCGGTAATGGCCATTAGTATCGGTATGAGCAGTACCTCCAAAGTCTTCTTTTTTCGGAGATACATCGATTGGAAACTCTTCGCTTGGCTTTTCCCTTCGACAATCATCGGTTCCATTTTGGGAGCGAGGATGTTTGCTAGTCTTTCTTCTGATTATTTACAGATTCTAATCGGCTTGCTGTTGATATCTACCGTTTTTCAATGGAATAAAACGGAGAAAAGGACCGGCTGGAAAGTCAAAGCCTGGCATTTCGCACCTATGGGACTGGTGGTTTCTTTCCTTTCAGGCTTGATCGGAGGAGTAGGACCATTGATGAACTCCGCATATTTGAATTATGGGATGAGTAAAGAGTCTCTGTTGGGCACTAGAAGTGCCAATGCCATCCTGCTTCATATCACCAAAATTATCAGCTATGCCTATTTCGGATATGTGACCGGTGAAGTGGTCAAGTACGGGCTATTGATAGGGGTATCATCAATGATTGCGGTTTATTTCGGCAAACTCATCCTTGCCAAAATGTCTGAAATGATCTTCAGAAAAATTGTCGTGGCAAGTATGGTACTCAGTGGGATTTTAATGATATGGAAAAACAGGGAATTTATCATTGACTGGGTTGCCATGATCTGATCTCAAGACGTGTATGATGAATCTCTGTTTTCAAAAAAATGAATTGAAGCAAAAATTATTCTGATATATGAAATTATCGATTTCAAAAAATGTGCATTTAGTGGAACCTGGGGACTTTGAGCCCACAGACCATTGGTATCCACAGGTTCTGAATTCAAATATCCATCCCTTGGTTGCCTATTTTCTGAATCTTTCCCACGAGCAAATGGTGGAAAGATACCATCGACTGCACCCCTCCTCCGACGCCGATGCCATCATGGAGATCCTTAAATACCAACCGCAATATTTCAAATGGGCAGGTACAGACCTGATGCATGTCACTAATCTTGAAGGAAACAGAAGGCTTACGGTCATCGAAACCAATTCCTGCCCTTCCGGTCAGAAATCCATGCCCCTCCTGGATCTCAATGTGGAGCAGGGAGGATATAAAAGATTGATTGAAAAAACATTTAAACCCCTGGTTGACAACGGAAAAGAAGAGGGATCCCTCGCGGTCATTTATGACAAGAATCCCATGGAAAATATAGGTTATGCAGCTACCATTGCCGATATTTTTGGCGAAAACGTCTACTTGGCCAAATTTGAAAAAAATGATCAGGACCCTCCTGCTAAATTCTTTGATAACAAGCTCTGTATCAAAAATGAAAAAGAAGCATGGACTCCAATCAGGGCTGCCTTTCGTTATGTCACCCAAGAACCTTGGACAAGAATCCCTAAAAACTCCAAAACCCTCCTACTTAACCCCATCGAAGCCTGTCTTGCGGGGGGTAGAAACAAAGAGGTAGCAAGCCTTGCTTATGATGAATTTAACGAACAATTTACTCAAAGGGGAATCCAGATTTTCACACCGGAGACTTACAGGAATGTAAGCTATCAGGACTTACCTCATTATTTTGAAAAACTTGGCGGAAGTATGGTTATCAAAGTCCCTGATTCCAATGCAGGACAGGGGGTCTATACTATAATCAGTAAAAAAGAACTTGATGAAGCTTTGGGAAAAATCAGTGCCAAAGATCGATATCTGGTCCAGCAACTGATCCACAGCAACTACAGTAAAGGGCTTGACCCTGAAAAATCCTGGTATCATGTAGGCACCATCCCTGATAACAAAGGAAGGTCCTTTGCATTTGACCTTAGGCTGATGATGCATGCAACAGAGGAAGGCATAAGACCTCTGGCAGTTTATTCCCGAAGATCGAGATTTCCGCTCAACCAAAACCTTCCTGAAAATATGAACTCCTGGGAAGTGTATGGAACCAATCTTTCCATCAAAGGAGAAGATGGTTGGACTTATGCAGATGAAAGGCTGATGCTTTTTGACATCAGGAATTTTGGACAGTTGGGACTGGGAATAGATGAACTTATAAAGGGATTTGTCCAAAGTGCCATGGCTGTCTATGCCATTGATCAAAATGCCATCAAAACCTTTGGTGACAAACGATCAAATCTTTAATTTAACCCTGTAAGCCCGCAAAAGATGGATAAGAAAATATTGATAGTTGAAGACGATGTTGTATTCTGTAAACTTCTCACCAGATTCCTCAGGAAAAATGGATTTGAAGTGATGGACGCCCAATCAGGTAAAGATGCCCTTGAGCTTGTCAATCTCAATACTTTTGAATTGGCCGTGCTGGACTACAGGCTTCCTGATATGACTGGGATTGAAATCCTCAGGGAAGTAAAAAGAAAAAATCCAAAATCCAAAATAGTCCTAATTACCCGTTATGGAGATCAAGATGTAGCTTCAAAGGCCATTGATTCAGGCGCGGATGCTTTTATTTCCAAACCGATCAATCCTGATGAACTGCTCCAGGTTATTCTTGGATTTGAATAAAAAAACCGCTTGATTTTCAAGCGGTTTATATCTATCAATAAGCCCTTACAGCTTTCCCTTCCATAAAATTGGCAAAGGCCCTGTTAACTACCCTCATGCCACCGGAAGTGGGATAGTCTCCTGTAAAATACCAATCACCCAGATGGTCCGGGATACATTTGTGAAGGTTATCTACTGTCTGGTAAATGACTTTGACTTCTGCGCGGATTTCAGGCGTGGTGATAATCTCGGCGATTTTATCCGAGATTTCCTGGTCAGTAAATGGAGCATACAATGCCTTGACATAATTTTCTGTCAATATCTGTTGGGTAGTACATTTTTCATATACTTCCTCCATCATGTAGGACATGCCTTTCTCTTTCAATAACTCTACTGTTGCCCTGAAAGCGATGAATTCCTTCATTTTGGACATGTCAATACCATAACAGTCGGGAAACCTGATCTGTGGTGCAGAAGAAACTATGACAATCCTTTTTGGATTCAGTTTATCCAAAGTGGTTAGAATACTCTTTTCCAAAGTCGTACCCCTGACGATACTGTCATCAATCACCACCAAAGTATCTATACCGGCCCTTACTACTTCATAAGTCGTGTCGTAAACATTGGCCACCATGGCATCTCTGTCAGAATCATTGGTGATGAAGGTCCTTAATTTCACATCTTTGCTGACCAGCTTTTCTACCCTTGGCCTGAAACTTAACAAAGATTCCAAGTCTTCAAGGTGAGGCTTTCCATCGAGTAGAACTTCTTTTCTTTTG
Source organism: Cecembia calidifontis (assembly GCF_004216715.1). Lineage (NCBI taxonomy): Bacteria > Pseudomonadati > Bacteroidota > Cytophagia > Cytophagales > Cyclobacteriaceae > Cecembia > Cecembia calidifontis. Next base: position 2,058,877 of record NZ_SGXG01000001.1, on the reverse strand, counting down.
GCGCACAAATAATCTTCCAAACCCTCAATCATACCCAAAAAGGCTGTTTCCGCAGTATTGGGGATATAAGAAAACACTGTGTTTTTTAGGTCAAAATCTATGGCCTGAAGAATCTGTGGTACCAGTGCCTTTCCCAGCATTTTTCTTTCCCTGTAAATATCAGGATCTGTTCCTCTTGAAAAATAGATTCTTTCGAAGCTGCAGGATTTTTTCTCCCTGGCAGGCAATATCTCATGCTCTCCGTAGGAGCCGTCTTTATTGATCACCAGCGCATAGCCTGGCTGAATTTCTTTAATTTGCTTGTAATCAATATTGAACGCTGACTTGATAGCCGGCTTTTCTGACGCCACGACAATGATGTCCTCATCGGCATAATAGTAAGCAGGACGGATTCCGGAAGGGTCTCTTACAACAAAGCTGGATCCATTACCAATCAACCCAGCCATTGCATAGCCACCATCAAAATCCCTACAGGACCTTCTAAGTATCCTGGCAACATCCAATTCGTTTTCGATTACTGCGGTGATCTGTTCGTTAGAGTACTGATGTTTGTATTTATCAAAAATCCGCTGATTCTCTTCATCCAAAAAGTGCCCGATCTTCTCCATAACAGTGACAGTATCGGTTTTTTCTTTCGGGTGCTGACCCAATTGGACAAGTTTTCCAAAAAGCTCCTCCACATTGGTCATATTGAAATTCCCGGCCATCACCAGGTTCCTGCTCCTCCAGTTATTTTGCTTCAAAAATGGATGGCAGGTTTCAATACTGTTTTCACCATGTGTCCCGTACCTTAGATGCCCTAACCAAAGTTCCCCGGTGAATGCAATGTTATCTTTGAGCCAATTGGCGTCTAACATAGCCTGATCCCCTCCCTGTTTTCTCGCCTTTTTGTATTTCTTTTGGATTTTTTCAAAGATATCATTCACCGCTTGTGGTTCAATGGAACGATATCGGCTGATATATCTTGTGCCCGGCTTGGTATTGATCTTGATATTGGCAACCCCAGCGCCATCCTGTCCCCTGTTGATCTGCTTCTGCATCAGGACATAAAGCTTATTGGGAATATATTGTGGGGAACCGTATTTATCGATGTAGTATTGCGGATCTTTCCTCAACCTTATCATGGCAATACCACATTCATGTTTGATTTGGTCACTCATTGGGTTTGGGGTGAAATATTCTGATGCTGCAAAGTTAGCTCTTTTTTAGAAGTTTACAGAGCTAATAAATAATTGGTTTACTTTTTATTTTGACAATTGCCTCGAATACCTCGATTGACCTTATGCATCTTCGGTAATTACTCAATGTTTTTCTTTTAAAAACCTGTGTAATAAATCCCCAATGGGGAAATATTCTACAGCCTTCCATTGGAAGAATTGGCCAAAAACCCAGAAAAAAGACTTTTTCCATATTGGCATGACTGATGCAATAATTAATGCATGAAAAAACGAGTAATCATCTTTTTATTGGGAAGTTTCTGGCTACTGCTTGGCATAAAATCTTATCAAAAGCTGCAGGTCAAATCCATGGCGCATACTGAACAAAAAGCGAATCAATTTTATACGGAAGAACTCGAAAGAAAATTCTATACCCCTTGATTGATTCCAACCCAAAGGCCGAAAAATATTCAGATAAACCAACCAACTCTTTCTTAAAAAGGCATTGGAATTATCCCTTTGCCTTATTTTTTTTAGCTTAGTGAAAATTTGGAGTGAAAGATGGCAAAAATACTTTTGATAGAAGACGATCTCAGTTACTCGAGGATTATTCAGAATTTCATGGAAAATAATGGTTTTGAGGTCAGGTCTTCCCAAAAAGTTTCCGATGGAATCAGCATTATACGGTCAGGGTGGCCTGATTTGATAATTACTGATTATAGATTGCCAGATGGAAATGGAATGGAAATTTTAGATTTTACACTCAAAGTACAACCTTCTCTAAAAGTTATCCTGATCACAAGTTACTCTGACATAAGGATTGCAGTGAAAGCAATGAAAATAGGAGCCACAGACTATATCACCAAACCCATCAATCCGGAAGAATTATTGGAATCTGTCAGGGAGGCGTTGATGACCGGAGAAAACCTTGATGCATATGGGGGTTCTGAATCATATCAAAATCAAGAATATATTGAGGGTTCCAGCGACAATGCCAAAAAGTTGGAAGAACAAATAGCCCTGATTGCCCCAACTGACCTGAATGTGTTGATTTTGGGTGAAACAGGTACAGGCAAGGAATTTGTGGCCAAGAAAATCCATCATCTTTCTTCCAGAAAAAACGGTCCTTTTATTGCCGTTGACTGCGGGGCCATACCATCGGAACTTGCCTCCAGCGAACTTTTTGGTCATGTCAAAGGCTCTTTTACAGGAGCCATTGACAATAAGACCGGACACTTTGAAAGGGCCAATGGAGGCACACTTTTCTTGGATGAAGTTGGAAATCTGGGACCTGAAACCCAAATGATGCTTTTAAGGGCTATTGAGGAGAGGAAAATCAGAAAGATCGGTTCCAATACAGAAATCCAAATCAATGCAAGAATCATTGCTGCTACCAATGAACCTTTGAAGGCTGGGGGAATAGATCGCGGATTTAGGGAAGACCTATTCCATAGACTAAATGAATTTTCAATTAGTATTCCATCATTACGGGAAAGAAAGGAAGATTTAAAACGCTTCATCAACTTTTTTATCCATCAAAGCAACATCCGATTAAAAAAATCGGTATCAGGGATTTCTGAAGAAACATTCAGGATACTCCGGGAGTACTCCTGGCCTGGAAATCTAAGAGAACTTAAAAATGTCATCAGAAGAGCCGTCCTGCTTTCTACTATAAATACTTTAACTCCCGATCTTTTACCGATTGAAATTATGGAAACATCAAGGCAAACCCATTCACAGCAAGAAGATGGAAGCACAAAAAGCCTGGAACAACAGGAAAAAGAACTGATTCAAAAAACTTTAATGGAAACCAAATTCAATAAAAGCCAAACTGCCAAGCTACTGGGAATTGATAGAAAAACGCTCTACAATAAAATGCAAAAATATGACCTGACCTAAATCAGGAAACGCCCACATTAAAATCCTCCCTGAGGGTTTCTATCAGTTTATGTGACATGGCCAAAAGTTTATCAACATCCTCCCTGATCATATCTGTGCGGTTTTCTTTGATAGCAGTTTCAATAGACCTGGCCAAAACCCCTTCATCAGCCTTGATTTGGGAAAGGCGGCTTCCTAATTGATGGGTAATTTCCATAATTTTATTGAGGTCATTTTTTGTTATTGCCGCTTCCAGATCCACTAGGTTCTGACTGGTTACCGAAATGATATCTGTAAGCACCTCTGTAAGCATCTCCTCGTCTCCCATACAGAATTTTTCCAGGTCAGAAATGTCATAATTCCCCACCACCCGATGTCCCATAACAGACTGATTGACCAATTCCGGCTGGGCCTTCAATAATGTTCCTATTTTGGAGAGGACAGCTTCTTCTCCAAAGGGCTTCAAAATCAAAGCTTGGAAACCTCTACTTTTCAGGCTCTCTTCTTCTCCAGCAAAAACATTGGCAGTCATGGCTATTACGGGTAGTTCAGCATATTTTACCCTACCTTTTATCATATGAAGGACATCATAACCACTGACCTCCGGCATCTGAATATCCAATATCCCAAGGTCAAAATCCTCCTCCTTGAAATTTTCCCTGAAATCGATACCTCCACAATAGGAAGTGATCTTTGCCCCATTCGCTTCCAACAACATTTTCAGCAATTTGAGACCCACTGGGTCATCATCTACCAAGAGGACGTTTAGGCCTTTTAAAGAAGGAAGAACCGCGATTTGTTGGATTGACCCGGCCGAAACAGCTTCTGAAAGGCCTACCGGTATTTTTACTTCGAATACAGTTCCTTTACCTTCCGCACTGTCAAATACAATAGAACCTTCCTGGAGTTCCACCAACTTCTTGATGATGGAAAGACCTAAGCCCGTACCGCCATATTTTCTCGTTACTGAGGTGTCTCCCTGGTCAAACTCTTTAAAAACCCTTGACTTGACTTCTTCCGACATTCCCATTCCGGAATCTTTGACGCGGATTTTCAGCTGGCCAAGTTCATCATAGGCTATTACCACCTCTACTCCTCCTTTTTGGGTAAATTTGATGGCATTACTCAATAAATTATTTAAAATCTGGTTGATCCGGAGCTGATCTCCTATTAAAAACTTCCCTTCAGGAAGGTCAAATTCCCATCGAAACACCAAGCCTTTTTCAGATGCTTTGAGGGCATAAAAATTCTTGATGGAAAGAAAAAGCTGCATGGGATCAAATGGCTCTTTTTCTATCTGAATCTTACCGGCCTCCAATTTTGAAAAATCCAGGATATCATTGACGATGCCGATAAGTGTACCGGATGCAAAACCGATCATATTGACAAATTCCCTCTGCTGGGCATTCAATTTGGTTTTATCCAAAGCCTCTTGATACCCTTGAATGGCATGAAGGGGATTCCTGATCTCATGACTCATATTTGCCAAAAAGTCCTGTTTGGCTTTGGCCAATTTATCTGAGGCCATCTTAGCCTCTTCCAAACGTTCTCTATATGAATTGGCCTTTTTGACCTCATTCAAGATGCTATAAATAAATCCTACTGAACCTACCACACCGAAAAACACCATTACCGCCAAAATAGTAGAGACAGTATAAGTCAGGCTGTAAGCAGATTGGGTCTTATTTCTGTAAGTAGCCAAAAGATCACCCTGAAGGATAGAAATCAATCCCTGAATCTGGGAAAACACTTCTTTGTTCTTATTGATAAGCCTTTCCTCCAAGCTCACAAAATTTCTTTGGAGACGCTGCTCATCTTTGAACATCTCTGTCATATAAGCCTTTATTGCTTCCAGGGCATTCTCCGTAGATTCTGTATTGGATTTTCCCTGCACCGAAATAGACTGCAATTCTTCCAGGTTTTTGACCATGTCCAATAATTCCTCCTGAAATCCGTCAATTTCAATTGGTTTCATTTCTGACTCTGTCTCTTCTGAATTTTTTTGGGGCAATGAGATGTCCGCTAAAATATCCCTGTTCCTTATCCTGCCCAAAAACTGCATCTCACTCCGCTCCTGTTGCCTCTTGATTCTCCTTTCGATATTTCTTAAAGCTTCCTCACTAAAGGTCCTGCTTGTCAGGTTATACCTCACTTCTTCAAGCCCTGCATATACCACCATCAATTCACTGATATTTAAGCTTATTTTTTCATAATTCCCAAACTCAGTGGAATCTTCGGCATGGGATTTCAACCAATCTAAGCGCCTTTTGATGCTGTTCAGTGTTTCCTCCAAAACAGAATCCTTATCTGAAGTCCTTTCTGTTTTGGACATATCCAAAAGGTAGACATCTGCAAAAAGTCCATTTAGTTGCCTCAATTTTTCATTGGGTTCTGAAAGGTTCTCTACCGTATTCAATAGATTACGGATACTGTAAAAGGTGATGACACTGACAGAAACTACCAAAAAAGCCGACAAAATGAATCCGACGACTACCTTGTTACCTACCTGATATTTTTTGTTTCTTTTTAACAAATGGGGTCTATTTTATAAAAACAGGAGCAATTTCCATTCCAAACAGCCTTTTTCAGACCGTCCTTACATCCAAAAAAGGCATCCACTCCTCTGCATGCCTTTCTGCATATTCCGCAATAAAAAAACTTAAAGTGGGGCGGAATGGCTGCCTTCGGAGCCTTAAACCTGCCTGTTCCGGTGTTTTATCTCCCTTGTTGACATTGCAACGGTGACAGGCAGTGATCAAATTGGTCCAGTTGGTTTTTCCACCTTTGGACTTGGGAAGAATATGGTCTATGGTCAAATGTTTCCTGGATCCGCAATATTGGCATTCATGACCATCTCTTTTGAACAGATTGGCCCTATTGAGTAAAACGCCCTTATATGGAATGCTTTTATATTCATTGAGCCGGATGACCGCAGGATATTTGAACTCTTGATTGACAGTTCGGATAATGAGCGACTCATAATAACTCAGGCAGCTTACTTTTTCCAAAATGGACAAAACGAGCGCCTTCTGAACCGGTACTATGGCTACAGGAGAATGATCAAGATTTAGAACTAAAACACGTTTTTCCATAATCCCCTAATATAAAATCTTTGAGTGGAAAAACCTGTTGTTCAGCGGGATTGTTTTTAAAACCTCATACGGTCCAGTTCTCTTTTGATATCTTTGGATTTGATGTCCTCCCTCTTGTCATGGAGCTTCTTACCTCTTGCCAATGCAATTTCCATTTTTGCTAGGCCCTTATCGTTGATAAAAATCCTGACAGGAACTATCGAAAGACCCTTTTCTTCAAACTTGGACTCCAGTTTTTCCAGTTCCTTTTTGTTCAACAAAAGTTTCCTTTCCCTTACCGGGTCGTGGTTATAACTGGCAGCCATAGAATAAGGGGCAATATGCATCTGTTTCACGTACAAATCACCCCTTTTGAAATAACAATATGCCTCAGTAAGGGATACCTTCCCTTCCCTCACCGACTTGATTTCGGTTCCCCGGAGTACAATTCCGGCAATAAAAGTATCCAGAAACTCAAATTCAAAACTTGCCTTCTTGTTCCTGATATTGATGATTTTATCAAATTTCTTTTTGTCCTGTCCCATTGATTTTAACGCAATTCTATCTTTAACTTCAGAAAAGGCCTATAACTAACCTTTTGATATCAAAGCCCTTCAGCCCTATTCAAATGAATTCACAAACCTGTTCTCTTCAAAAAAAAAACGGCACACTAAACTCCTTTAGGAACCATTTCTAATTTTGCCCGCCTCTTAATTTATGCCTATCGACCTCCAAATTTAATCTTCTTATTGATGGTTCAATATCTCCGACTCATCATGTCACGTCCTGATTTTACTTGACACTTTTTTCTTTGTTTTTTCTTTTATTTTCAATCCTCTTAAATGCCCTAGAGCCCAAGTAAGGAGACCTGTCAAGGCCGGAGCGAAGCGACGTTTATATAGCCTTGACAGGTCTCTGTCTTGGGCTACTTTTGCGTTTGAGAGATGAAAACACTGTTAGTCCCTCATGTACCTCAATCGGCTTCTTCATATTTAATGAACAATGTGGCCTCTTTTCATTGTAGGCCCATACTCCATGCCTTACTGCTGCAAACGCTTCTTTGAGATTCTTAAACCTGTCCCCAAGTTTATATTCAATCTTCAGAATCCCGTTAACCCGCTCTGCCATTGCATTATCATAGCAATTCCCTGCTTCTCCCATACTGGACTTTATACCTTCCTTTTCCAGTAATTCAGTATAAATCTTACTGCAATACTGAAAGCCCCTATCTGAGTGATGAACAATGCCTTCTGTTGACGGACATTGTTCTATCGCCATTTTTAAGGCTTCTACAGCACATTTTGACTCAAGCGTATTCCCCAAATACCATCCTACTATCTTCCTGCTGTATGCATCGGTAATAAGATACAGGTACCTGAAGGAATCCCCGACACGGATATAGGTTATGTCCGAAACCCAGGCCTGATGGGCAGTGGTCCAGACATTGCCATTGAACAGATCCTCATATTTACTGTAGCGCATAAATGACTGCGTTGTAACAACATACTTCCTCTTGCGCTTGACCAGCAAGCCTTCAGAACGCAACAACTCAAAGAGCCTGTCCCTTCCTATGCTGATCTCCAACCTCACCGCATCTTCTCTGATCAACTCCTGAAGCTTTCTTGTGCCCATCATCGGATGCGTCCTCCGGTAATCCCGGACAAGCTCCAATACCAGGTCGTATTGCGCTTCCTCCTTCAACTTGGAGTCCATCCAACCATAATATGCTGACCTACTGTAACCAAAGTAAGTACAACCGGACTTAACGCTCACTTCTTCAGGCCTTTTTGAAACAGTCCGTTGCCAAAGTTTTTTTTTAAATCCGTCTTGTATTCATCATTTGCAACATCTATCAGCGTCTCAAGCATCTTGTTGGCAACTATCGAATCGGCCAAGGCAAGTTTTAACCTCTTGTTCTCCTCTTCCAGTTCCTTAAGTCTTCTCTTCTCATCCATAGTCTCTATTCTAACCCTTTTGTTCAACAAATGATCCCTGCCAAAGGACCTGACCCACCTCTGGATCGTCTCCGCTCCTCTAATATCATACTTCTTTTGAAGATAAGAATAGGAACTTCCATTTTCCAGCTCCTCTACTACTTGCTTCTTGAAGCTAATACTGTACCTGTTAAATTCCCGAACCGTTTTTGTCATTTTTTTCCTGTTTTTAGTTTGACTTAATCTGTCAAGCTATTTCAGGACGTGACATCACTTTCCGAAACCTGCCTTCCGAAATCCCACTTCTTTCATCTCAAAACCTCATCCTTGCCTCCGGCACCACGTCCAAGCCGGAGAATTCCCCTTTTAGGAATTTAAAATGTGCTGCCATGGCAATCATGGCCGCATTATCGGTACAATATTCGAATTTGGGAACATAAAGGTTCCATCCTGATTTTTTACTTTCCTTTTGAAGGGCTTCCCTTAGCCCTGAATTGGCGGAAACACCACCTGCTATCGCAATCTCCTTAATCTTATGTGATTTCGCCGCCTTCTTCAACTTTTGAAGCAACATTTTGATCAATGTGAACTGCACCGAAGCACAAATATCCGCAAGATTGTCCTGAATAAAATCAGGATGCTTTTTTATCTGATCCCGAAGAAAGTACAGGACTGCCGTTTTGATTCCGGAAAAAGAAAAGTCCAGATCCGGAATATCTGAAACAGGGAATTCAAAGGCTTTTGGATTGCCTTCTTTTGCATATTTATCTATCAGGGGTCCTCCGGGATAAGGCAGGCCGAGCAACTTGGCAGTCTTATCAAAAGCCTCTCCGACAGCATCATCGGTTGTTTCCCCAATGATCTCCATGTCCAGGTAATCCTTTACCAAAACCAATTGGGTATGGCCCCCGCTCACCGTCAAACAAATAAATGGAAACCGGGGCTTAGGGTCCTCAATAAAATGCGCCAGGATATGGGCCTGCATATGATTGACCTCAATCAATGGGATGCCCAAGGCGTAAGCAAAAGATTTGGCGAAAGAGACACCTACCATCAAAGATCCCATCAGTCCGGGGCCTTTTGTAAATGCAACGGCCGAAAGGTCTTTTTTTGATAGGCCGGAGGTTTTCATTGCCTCAGCCACTACAGGAATAAGGTGTTGTTGGTGGGCTCTTGAAGCCAACTCAGGAACAACTCCCCCATATTTTTCGTGTACTGATTGCGTGGCGATTATATTATTGAGTACTTTGCCATCAGAAATTACCGATGCTGACGTTTCATCACAAGATGACTCTATTGCCAGTATATTGATCTTCATTGCGCTTATTCCTTGGAAAAGAACCCGAAAGTTACGGAAATTTTACTGAAAGCCTTAAGGCTGACCTTTAGGCTGCTGCTTTTCCTTGTTTTTGGTGTTTTGCTTATTGCTATTTCACTACAGATACCAGCAGTCCAAACAAAAATTATAGGTTGGCTGACTACCTACATTACCGACAATACAGGGTTTAATACAAGTATTTCTAAAGTCAGAATCCGCTGGTGGGATGCGGTGTCACTAAAAGACGTCATTATTTATGACCACCAGGATAGCCTCATGGTAGATCTGGAGGAAGTTTATATTGATTTTTCCTTGCAGGGCTTGTTGGACAGGTCTAACCCAGCCTTGGATCAAATTAAAATGGAGAAAGGTTACGTCCGACTTATTTCCCATGACGATGACTACCAGATGAATATTGCCGAATTTTTCAGCAGGTTCAACGAAATACTTCCCGGAAAAAAAGATCCTACACAACCTTCAGGAAAATTCAATATCAACAATATTTTCTTCAAGGAAACCTCTTTGGACATCATCAATTATGTCACAGCCCCTGTCACTTCAGGCTTTGATTACACCAACCTAAGATTTCGCGAACTGATTGCCGATGTGGACGGCTTTTATTCCAAAGGACCTGAAATAGGAATGAAAGTAAATTATCTGAGGGGGGTAGAATCAACCTCAGGAATGGTTTTTCAGCAACTTAAGACTGATTTTACCTACACGCCTAATTCCATGGAGTTCAGTGACCTCTTTCTGCGCTCCAATAAAACAGAAATCAAAAACTACCTGAGATTTGATTTTGACTCCATCCGCTCCTTAAATAACTTTAACAAGGAGGTACGGATTACTGCAAGACTGGATGAAACTGCTCTTGATATCCAGGATTTAAGGTATTTTTCAGAGGAGCTGCCTAATATCGAAGACAGGATATTCTTAAGTGGAGAGGTTATAGGTACTGTTTCGGATTTTTCTTCCGAGCAGCTGCTCATCCGGTTTGGGCTAAGGAGTGCGCTTTTTGGAAAATTCAGAATAGAGGGCTTACCCTACATCAATGAGACTTTTTTCCAGATGTCCCTAATGAACTCCGTGCTTAACAGCAATGACCTCGCACCTTACATTTCAGATGAAGCCAGAAAAGAGATCAATAAATTCAGGGACATCCGATTTGACACCGATTTTTCAGGCTATCTGCATATATTTACAGCCAATGGCAACTTCCGGACAGGTATAGGAAATATGATCGGAAGGTTACATTACAGATCAGAAAACGGTGAACCTACCTACACCGGAAGGGTCGAACTCAGAAATTTGGACATAGGAGTCTTATTGGAAGACAGGCAGAGGTTTCAAAAAGTCAACCTGACAGGAAATATAAGAGGCAGGGGCCTCTCCATACAAAATGCCCTATTGGAAATCGATGCGGACATTAAAACTGCCGGGGTAAATGGTTACAATTATGTCAACATCAAAACAAATGCGACTTATGGTAAGGATTTGTTCCGTGGAAAACTGGTTGTCAATGACCCTAACCTAAAAGGAGAAATCAGAGGTGTCCTTGATGTAAGGGATGGGAAAGATTCCATCCGGTTGAATGTGGAATTGGACACCGCATTTCTCAAAAATCTTGGGTTTATGGAGCGTGAAACCTTCGTAAGTGGAAAAGTTGACATGGACACCAAGGGAATCACTTTGGATGATATCGAAGGAATAGCGAGATTCAGTGACATCAACCTTAGCTATGAAGGAAGAAATCTCTATATTGACAATTTTTTCTTTCAGTCTCTTTTTACTGACGATTCCCGCTTGATTTCCCTGAATTCAGACCTTTTGGTAGCTGGCATATCCGGGAAATTCAAGGTGAATGAACTTGTCAATGACGTTCAAACTTTAGGAAAGGAATATTTTGCGCTTTTGACCAATTCGGAAAAACCCGTTTCAAGAAAAAAAATAGCGAAACCAGAACCCTACAATATTGATATTAACCTGAATTTCATAGACATCAACCCGATCATCAATTTATTTGAACCCAAAGCTTCCATTTCCAAAAACACGCTAATTGAAGGAGCTTTTTACCAAACGCCGGACAATACAATACTTAACTTTTTTTCGAGTATAGATACCATTTATTACAACGGCAACTTCTTATATAATACCAATCTGGACTTTAACACTTCCAAGCTAAATGTGAGTGATGAAGTCCTGGCATCTTTTTATGTGTTCTCAAAAAAACAGATGTTAAGCTCTGGACTTACCTTCAACAATCTTGCCATGGAAGCCATTTGGGATGAGTCAAACATTGACCTCACTTACAGGCAAGATCAGCTTGAGACCGGGAGTTTTGTGCGTGTAAAAAGTGAAATTACCATTTATCCGGACCATACCACCATTGTTTTTGATCCTTCTGAGCTTAAAGTCCTTGATAAAACTTGGCGTTTTGCCAATAACAATCAGATCTATATAACCGGTAAAACATTCCTTTTTGACAATATCAAATTATTCAACGAAAATCAATTCATCTCTTTCAACGGAACCATTTCACCCGATCCAAAAGACATCCTTTCCCTACAGATCAACGAACTGAATCTGGACTTTTTCAATACCCTAAGCACCAAAGAATTTGAAGGTTATGCCAACGGGCAATTTGGATTGAGCAATTTTTATGAAAATATCGGCGTCAATGGACAGCTCAAAATAGAGGAGATGTATATCAACAAATTCCTTGTAGGTGATATCGATGCAGCCACCTATTTTTCTGACAGGTTGATCCACCTTGACCTGACCAATACTAGAGAAGATAAAAAAGTAATCACTGTAAATGGTTATTTGGGAAGTGATGATGATGAACTTGCACTCAAGGCCAGCTTAAATGACACCGATCTTTCGGTCTTAGAACCCTTCCTTTCGGATTATCTGACCAGATTAGGGGGTACAGTTTCAGGTGAGTTGATCATTGAAGGAACCATAAATTTTCCTGTGGTCTTGGGTACCGGAAGGCTGAATGGAGGCACTGTATTGATCAATTACCTCAATACTTTCTATACGGTCAACGGCAATGTAATTTTTAATCCCAATGAAATAAGCTTCAGAGAACTACAATTACGTGATGTGAATGGTAATATTGCCAGAATGCGGGGCGGTATTTCCCATGATTACTTCTCCGACTTTATCCTCGATATCAGTTCCAACCTGGAAAATTTCCAGGTTTTAAATACCACCATTAGGGACAATGATCTCTTTTATGGAACGGCATATGTTACAGGCTCGCTCAATATTTTTGGGGCCGCCAACAACCTGGATATTACAGCAAGGGCAACATCACAGCCCAATACAAGAATTTATATTCCTTTTGGAAGCAGTAATGAACAGGCCCAGGAAGAATTTATCAATATCATCAATATTAGAGACACAAGTAGGGTCCAAATGGAATTAGTGGAAGGGGTTGAAAAACTGGCCATCAACAATGTCCGGATGAATTTTAATTTTGATGTCACTCCTGACGCCTACATCGAAATCCAGATTGACCCCCGAACCGGCGAAAATATTCAGGGAAGAGGAAGGGGAGTAATCAATATGAATATTGATACCCAAGGTAACTTTTCCATGCTGGGCAATTACGAGATCACAGAAGCCAAATACAATTTCTCCTTGTACAATGTAATCAGGAGGGAATTCATCGTTCAGCCAGGAAGCAGAATTTCCTGGTTTGGAGACCCTTATGAGGGAGTCATGGATATAAAGGCTTACTATCAAGAAAGCGTTTCTCTTCAAAGCCTGCAGCGGGTTCAAGTGGGAGGAATCGAAGATCCTCAGATGAGAAGACGTTTCCCATTAAAAGTTCTCATGAACTTAAAGGGAAATTTATTGTCACCGGACATTTCTTTCAGTTTTGATTTTTCGGAATTCCCCACAGAAGGGAATGTACAAACTTATATTTCTGCTTTCCAAAACAGGGTAGCCAACGACGAACAGGAAAAAAACCGGCAGGTATTTTCTGTCATCATGATGCGTTCATTTTCACCTGAAGGACAATTCAGCGGTGTGGGCAATATTGCTACCTCCAACCTAAGCCAACTGCTTTCTTCCCAGTTGAATAGTTTTATAGCCCAGGTGGACCAAAACCTGGAGGTGGATATTGACTTGGCCAATTTGGACCAAAACACCCTTGAAACATTCCAGCTTCGGGTAGCCTATACTTTCTTGGATGGTAGACTCAGGGTCAGCCGGGATGGCGGATTTACCGACCTGCAGGGAAATGCAGACCTAAACAGTATTGCAGGAGACTGGCAGGCGGAGTACTTGATCACGGAAGACGGAAGGTACAGGATGCGGATTTATAACAGGAATAATTTTAACACTTTTACTTCCCTTTCTTTGGCCAGGAATGTGGCCACTTATGGCATCTCTGTTTCCCAATATGTATCCTTCAATTCCTTCTCAGAATTGATCTCCAGAATCAAAAAGAAGGAAACGGAAAGGCTAAGAATCAATGATACGGATGATTTTTTGAGATATCAATTCGAGGAAGAAAGAGGCTGGAGGCCAATCCCCCTGGAAAACCTTGAAAACAGTGTCAGTCCCTTGGATTATCAATTTAGCCAGCCCGATAGGATTTACAGAAAAGAGGAAGAAGAATAAAACAATTTTGGCAGTTGGCTTATTCTTAAGAGGAAATCAATCTAACCATGGAAAAAATCACAATATTTTGGTTCAGAAGGGACCTGAGAATCGAAGACAATACCGGCCTATACTATGCCCTGACACAGGAAAAAAATGTACTTCCCCTTTTTATTTTTGACCGTAACATCCTGGATAAATTGGAAGACAGGACAGATGCAAGAGTAAGCTTTATTCATCAGCAGATCCATAGAATTCATGAAGAGCTGAAAGGCTTTGGATCATCCATTTTGGTCAAATATGGAAAACCTCTTGATGTTTGGAGCTCCCTGACAAACGAATACAACATTGAAAATGTCTATACCAATAGAGATTATGAACCCTATGCAAAGGAGAGGGATGAAGCAGTAAAGGCAGTCCTTCAGGGAAAAAACATACAGTTCCTGGACTTCAAGGATCAGGTGATTTTTGAAAAAGATGAAATTGTCAATGGCAGCGGTGATTTTTACAAAGTCTTTACCCCATATAGCAAGGTTTGGCTGGAAAAATTCCGGAAAAATCCTCCTCAGGTACTCAGCATCGGAAAATCAAAAAACCACTTTTTCCCAATTAGTCCACAGCACATTCCAAGTCTTGAGGAAATGGGATTCCAACCGAGCAGCATTCAGGTTCCTCCTTTGGAAATCAATAGAAATCTGATTAAGCAATACGATAAAACCAGAAATTTCCCCGCTATTAATGGTACGAGCAGACTCGGAATTCACCTCAGGTTTGGGACTATTAGCGTACGAAAGCTTGCATTGGAGGCAGCAGAACTCAACGAAACCTACCTCAATGAACTGATATGGAGGGAATTTTATATGATGATTCTCTACCATAACCCGCAGGTAGTGGATCATTCCTTTAAGCCCCAATATGACCGCATCCCCTGGAGAAGAAGCGAGGAAGATTTCAAAAAATGGTGCGAAGGCAAGACAGGTTATCCCATCGTAGATGCCGGAATGAGGGAACTCAATACAACCGGTTATATGCACAATAGGGTAAGGATGATTGTCGCCAGTTTCCTTACCAAACATCTTTTGATTGACTGGAGATGGGGAGAAGCTTATTTTGCGAAAAAATTGCTGGACTTTGAACTCTCTTCCAACAATGGAGGCTGGCAATGGGCAGCAGGAACAGGTACAGATGCACAGCCCTATTTCAGGGTATTCAACCCTGATTCCCAAACAGAAAAATTTGACAAAGAACTCAAATACATCAAAAAATGGGTGCCTGAATTTGGTACCCCAGCTTACCCCAAACCCATGGTAGATCATAAATTTGCCAGGGAAAGGGCAATAGAAACATACAAAAACGCTTTGAATTCATGAATGTAGGGGACAGAGTAAGATTGCTTCATGGCAATGAAGAAGGAATCATTACAAAAATTTCTGCCGGTGGTAGAGTGGAGATAGAAATTGAGGACGGATTTAGAATCCCTGCCCTCAAAAATGAGGTGGTGGTAATTTCTGCCGTAGAGGCACAGCATTTTGGAGGAGAAAAACCCGAAGCAATAAGCCAGATAGGATCAAAACCCCAAAAAACGGACAGCAACGAAAAAAGTGTTTTTCTTGCCTATATCCCACTCAATGACAAGGAACTGAGTATTTACCTTTGCAACAACGCTGATAGGGATTATTTGGTCATCGCTTCGGAATTGTATGGAGAAAACAGGCAAACAATTCTTGCTGAAATGCTTCCTGCCAAGAACTCTAAAAAAATCGGAGAAAAATCCATCCAGCAATTTGAAGAATGGCCACCATTGTTGATCCAATTCTTTCCTATCCATAAAAAAATCGAAAAAACACAGCCTTCTTTTGAAAGAAAGCTCAAATTCAAAGCCTCTGCATTTTTCAAAAGCAAAGGCACGGCTCCGGTGCTGAACAAATCCGGCTATGTCTTCAAAATGTCTGAATCAACCAAAGAAATTGATATCCAACAATTGAATGAGGAGCTCAATGAACATGCTGTTACGCCAAAGCAAGAGTTCAAGAAACCACCCAAAGAAGTAGATCTTCACATAGAAAAACTTACCAATGACCATCCCTTTATGAGCAATTCGGAAATGCTCAGGTTACAAATGGAGACTTTTGAAAAAAATCTCAATTACGCCATCGCCAGCGGAATGGATGAAATAACATTTATACATGGGATCGGAAACGGGGTTCTCAGAAAAGAAATCCACAAGTACCTTAGCCAATTGGAAAATATTAAGTACTTTCAGGATACACAGAAAAGCCGTTTCGGCTATGGAGCCACTTTAGTACGTATTTCTTAAACCATGAAAGGAAAGGTCTCTCCCATCTTTGCGCTGTTCCAACAACAATTCGAAGCAGCCAAATCAGCTTTTGATGCGCTGAGCAAACAATACCGGGGAAAAAAAGCCCTGGAATTGGAAAACAAACTGATCTTCCTGGAAATCTACATAGATTTACTATCCAAAATCCATTTCGAGGAAGAACAGTTAAAATTCAGGCTTTTTTCTCCCTTCAAAAAAATATTCAAAGGGTTAAAAAAAACCAAACATATCAAGATGATCATGGCCCAAACCGAGGCCCTGAAACTAAAAGAAAACCCTGCCTTTCATGCTTACCTTAAATCCCTGGAAACAGAAAAGAACCAGTTGTACAATGAAGTTTACGACCTGATCATTTCCAGTCCTTTACAGATTTGGGAGACACTTTATCATGAAGCCCATCATTACAGTAAAGGCATAAAACCCTTAATGATCAATACCGCAACTACACAAATCATCAACGAGGAACTGAGTTTTTTTCAGGTGGACAACAATGGAAAACTTGACAGCAAAGTACTCAAGGATATTTATGAAGGCATTCGTGTCATTACTGCCCTTGAAAACCTTAGGATTGAATCCGGTTTTAACCCCATCTTTGTCCAGGAGGTTCATGAACGCATGAGCGAACTCCAGAAGACCATGCTGAAATGGTATGAAAACCACCTCTTTATCCAGCACTTGGTGGCATTTCTTACCGATAAGGAAGAGGTCTCTAAAAAATATTTAGACCTTCTTTCCTCTCTTCAGGGCAATAGAAAAAACCATATCAAACAGATTGAAGACCAATGCGCTGCCCTTTTCGAAAGAATTCTGGAATGATCACCTCCTTTTGAAAGCATAACTTCTAAAAGAAGCAAAACTCACAACCGAATAACCAAAGGCCAACATCACATGAAAAACCAACATGGTGTAATTTCCTGTCCGGATAGAAATAATGGATACGGTCAAAAACACCGCAGCTAGCAAGGCCTCCAAATAAGTGGTAAAGGGCACCTTGAATTGGTTGTACACATTTTCCGTCCAGGAAGCTTTTTCCCTTAAATTATATTTAGGCGTTCGAACAAATGGGGTTTTTTTACCGGTAATCCCCTCCCAAACTGCCTGGGCATTGTGCAATGCCAGGCCCATGGAAACTGCCAAAAACACGGGCAACTCCCACAGGAACTTCAAAATACCCTTTAAAGAATATCCTACCAAACTGATATTGGCAAAGAAATACACCATGGCAATGATAATAAAGCCTATAAAAAATATCCCTGAGGCCTGAAAAAGTGATGGGGGCAACAAACCTTTGTGAAAGCCCCACCAAATTGGGATACTGCTTAGGCTCACCAACAGTACTGCAATGAAAATCATGGAGTTGAGTAAATGTGCTGTGGCATGGAGTTTTTTCCCCCAAGAAAAGCCTCCTGACAAAACACTTCCCAGATGCTTCCTGGCACATTCTGCACCGCCTTTTGTCCATCGAAACTGCTGGGACTTGATGGCAGACATAACGGGAGGAAGCTCGGCAGGAGATTCAATATCGGGTCGGTATATAAACTTCCACCCTTTTTTCTGCGCCCTGTAACTCAGGTCAAGATCTTCTGTTAAAGTATCCTCTTCCCAGTTGCCGGCATCCAGGATACAGGATTTCCTCCAAATACCGGCAGTCCCATTGAAATTGATAAAAGCTCCCTGACTGTTTCTGCCAATTTGTTCTACCATGAAATGGGCATCCAAAGCAAAAGCCTGCAGTCGGGTCAATAAGGAATAATTTTCATTCAGGTGCGTCCACCGACTCTGCACCATACCTACACGACTGTCCTTAAAATGCGGTAAGGTTTTAAGTAAAAAGTCAGCATCAGGGACAAAATCAGCATCAAAAATGGCAATAAATTCCCCCTGTGCTTTTGCTAAACCCTCCCGGAGAGCACCCGCTTTGAATCCTTTTCTATCAGACCGGTGAAGGTATTTGAAATTTACTCCGGAATATTTTTTGATTTTTTGGAGAATAATGTCAGAAGTTTCATCCGTGCTGTCATCCAGAATCTGTATCTCCAGTTTATCTTTTGGGTAACTCAAAGCTGCTACAGCATCAATCAAACGCTCCACCACATACATTTCATTAAATACCGGCAATTGGACCGTTACCATGGGAAGGCTTTTTTCATCCCTCGCCATTTCGATTTTGGGTTTATTTTTGGATTTGAAAAAATAAAAAAGCAAATGGGCCTGCGCCAAGCTGTAAAAGAGCACAAACAGCATAGCGAGCAAATAAATGCCGAGAAATACGTATATCAGAACCATCAGGATTTTACACTTATGGATTTATGGCCAATGATAATAGGCAGATCATTGATTCTTCCGTCTTCATCGGCATTCTCCAGCTTAAGAACTCCTCTTGGACAAACTGCTGAACAAATACCACAACCAACACAGGAAGAGCGGACAATATTTTGACCTCTTTGGGCATACCACCTGACATCAATCCCCATCTCACAGTAAGTGGAACAATTTCCACAACTGATACACTGACCTCCGTTAGTAGTAATGCGGAATCTCGATTTGAAGCGCTGAACAATCCCCAAATAAGCTGCCAAAGGGCATCCAAACCTGCACCATACCCGATTGCCCATGAGAGGATAGAAGCCTGTTCCGATAACCCCTGCAAAGGCTGATCCAATCGCAAATCCATAAACCGTATGCAGCTGATTGGTGGCTTGGCCCAATAGGTCAAATTTCATAAAATAATTCAAAATGGTGAGCAAGGTCATCACCACTGCAAATGCCAACACTCCGTGGATCAAATACCTTTCCACTTTCCAGGATTTAAGAGATTTATCGGAAAGCTGACGATAAGGATCGCCTAAAGTTTCTGCCAAGCCTCCACAACCGCAGACCCAAGAACAATACCATCGCTTTCCGTAAAAGTAAGTCAGTACCGGTACACCAATAATTATCAGGACAATGCCCCAAACCAACATGAACATCCCCAAGGCCCCAGAACTTACCATCCCATCAATCCTATAATCGTAAAAGAAAGAGTAATCCAAAGGCCAGATGTTTTTGAAATCATGCCAAGGCATATTGAAGAGCACCAGAATTTCAGGTAACAAAAAGGCAAAAGCCAACTGAAAAAACATAACCGAAGCAGTCCTGAGGGTTTGGTAAGCATTTCCCTTGTACTTTCTGAACATCCTAATGCCCATGACAAGGATGGCTAAGGTGTATATTAATCCATATAAAAACCACTGGGAAGCTTCATTACCGGAAAGAGCTTTGCTTATTGGATCCACCATTATGACCAAATTGACCATATATTCGGGAAACCAGTACAAAATCACATAAAACAGTATCAAATAGGTACCGGTAATGATCCCTAAAAGTCCTCTGGATTTCATGGATGAAAAGAAAATCCCATTGTTTTTGATGCCTTCAGGCTCACTCTTATACATTGGAATGATATACAGCAAGCTTCCCAATACACTTAGAAGAATTGAAATGCCCATAAACCAATATGGATGATGCTGTACAGAGCTTATGGCTGAGGCCTTGGTAACAGAAAAAGCATAATTGTCCCAAATAACATCATCCCAAGCCTGTCGGTCTTTCAATTCCTGGTTGTAGGCATTGAAAAACCCATTAAAATCTCGGATAAAACTAAAATTCGACCCATATTTTTTACCATACATAGGTTCAAGTATCTCAAGCATAACCTGCTGATGCGCTGATTTCACAACTTTACCAACTATTTGATCATCAAGCTGGTAATCTCCCAAAAACGGAATCCAACTAAAAATAAAGAGTCCAACAATAAAAAGAGCCAGACCGAGCTTCTGTATATTTTTCATGCTTTTGAACCTATAAGTTTACTGAATAGGGACTGCTTCTTGATTTGAATGTTTTTTCCCATCATGCTGTTGTAGGATTTCAGTGCCGATTGATAATATGGTTTATAAAACTCAGGATTGAAACTGGCTTTGTCAAGACTGCCCATCACCTGGTCTATCGTCCATTGTTCTGTCAATGCTTTGTCAAAAAACTCATGCCTCAATCTCCATCCCAAAGCATTAACCCCTTTTAAGACCTTTGATGCTTTATCAAAATTCAATCTGATGCACACTTTTCCATTTTTGTCCTCCCAATAGAAAGATTCTGTATCGGAAGGCAGATTCGGCGGCACCTGACCATAGGTCTGGTATTCGATGTCAAAAAATTTAGCAGAATTGAACCAAGGACCTGGTTTATAGGGCACCTGAACAGAAGCGGTTAAATTGTGTGCCAAAGTTTCCCCATGCATCCTCCCCGTGTACCAAACCTGTTCGATGTTTTTTCTGTCCTCAGAAACGGCTGACCGGAACTCTGCACAATCCCCTATGGCATAAACATTCGGAATGTTGGTGTTGAAGTAGTTGTCTACCAAGATGCCCCTGGACATTTCAAGACCTGAATCTTTCAAAAATCCGATATTGGGAACAACCCCAATAGTAAGCCCTACGAATTCACAAATTATTTTTTCTCCTTTATTCGTTATTACAGCTTCTACCCTTTTATCATCTGCACCTAAGATTTCTCTCAGTTCTGTGTCCAAGTGCAAATCAATTCCATGTTCAAGAATATGCCTGTTGATCATTTTAGACTCTTCTTCTGGGAGTACATTGTCCCAAAAATTTTTTTCTCTCACCAAAAAAGTGACCGGGATATTCCGACTTGCCAACATCTCCGCCATCTCGATTCCGATCAATCCTCCTCCGACAACAACTGCCCTCTTGATTCCTTGGGTATTCTCCTCCATGAGTTCAAGATCCTGCAAGGAATAAAGCCCTTGTACGCCTTTTAGATCCTGACCTGGCCATCCGATTTTATTGGGTTTGGATCCCGTAGCCAGGATCAAAATATCATAAGGAATGATTTCTCCTTCCTGACTGAGTAGCTGTCTTTTTTGAAAGTCCACACTTTTTATCCAGGCCTTCAGGAGGCTGATACGGTTTTTCGCCCAAAACCAATCCTCATACGGTTTAGTATGCTCGTATTTCATGTGCCCCATGTAAATATACATCAGGGCTGTGCGGGAAAAAAAATGCTCCGTCTCTCCGGAAATCACCAGAATTTCAGCATCATTATCCTTCTTTCGGATATTTCGGGCACAGGTTATTCCTGAAATCCCATTTCCAATAATGACAATCTTCCTTTTATTCATTGAGGGACCAATCGTAATCTAAATGATTGATTTTTGCTTTGGGTGATATTTTGATTTTTGAATACCTGTTAAGATAATCAATTAAACTTCCATTCCGGGTAAAATCCTCCCCAAACCACGAAAAAATCTTAGACACTTCCACCCTATCTGCACGTATTTTATTCCTTTTCGGATCATTGATAAACCTCCTTGCTGCCATATCAAGCTGTTCTTCAAGTTTTTCCGGAACATAAGCATCCCTT
The DNA here is from genome assembly GCF_004216715.1 of Cecembia calidifontis. NCBI lineage: Bacteria > Pseudomonadati > Bacteroidota > Cytophagia > Cytophagales > Cyclobacteriaceae > Cecembia > Cecembia calidifontis. The sequence goes on along the minus strand of NZ_SGXG01000001.1, from coordinate 2,037,146 downwards.
GATAGAATTGGACAGGAAAAAGAGGCACAATTGATGGCAAAATGTATCCTGGGTTCATCAAATTCCTTTCTCAATATTTTATGCTCGATTTCATCCAAGGAGGCCGGCTTGCCTCCTATCTTAAAAAATTCCATATGCCAGACCGTATTGATCAAAGGCAGGGGATATTTGGGTTTGATATCCTGAATGCTTTTGACAGGATAATGCTCAAGAATCAATTTGAGTGTAAAAGCATTGTAAGCATTGATCCAATAGGCCAATTGTTCTTTATGGGTCCAGGCAGTCCTATCAGGCGGATTTTGACTCAGGATTTCCAGATATGCTTCCAATTCAGCTTTTCGGATAAGCATGCCTTTGTAATCTACTTTCCCTTCCTCCGATACAAATTTTTTAAGAAACTTATCAAAGATTTCGTGAGAAGGAGGTTTGGTGCCCTTTTGTCCTAAATCCGAATGACCACAAGATAGATTGACCAATAAAATGGAAAAGGTAATCCATAAGAATTTCATGCTGTAAAATCTAAATTGACAATAATAACACTGATTTACTCATCAATATATCAATACACTTTCTGTCCGTTTGAAAGCCATATCCCCCAGCTTCGGCTATACGCATGGATTTTGTCTGTCTTTCCTTCTTTGGAATAAACCGGCTTTCCTTCATTTACCCAATGGAAAATACCTCCATACAGGTTATAAACTTCTTTAAACCCGGCCTGTTGAAGTTTTTTGCCAATATTCTCGCTTCTTGCCCCAATGGAGCAGTAAACAATTACAGGTTGGTTTTTATCCAGTTTCCTGACACTCTCCATGTTAAAAGTTTCATATCCTACCCAAATTGCATTCCTGATATGGCTTACCTCATATTCCTCAAGCGCTCTGGTATCCAAAAAAACAGGATGCTCCATGGAGTCTGCCCCTTCGATGGTGATGACGGGAAAATCTTTGTCATAAATCCCCTTCAGAAGGGCTTTGTAGGCAAGGCTTTGCGCCATCAACTGATTACTTATCAAAAGCATCCCAAAAAGGACGATAAATTTTATTGAGCTCATATAATCTGTAACCATTTAAGGACTGAAATAATTGCAAATGAAAAAGCCTTTTAAGTCAAAAGACTGACTCAAAAGGCTAATATATGCTCCTTGAACGGGCAATTATCCGTAGAAATCTGATAGACGTGCCAGTCCTTTCTTATCCAAAACAATGATTTTTTTGCCCTGAAAATCAATCAGTTCATCTTTTTTAAACTCAGAAAGCAAGCGGATCACAGTCTCTGTGGCAGTCCCCACAATTCCAGCGATTTCTTCCCTTGTCAATACGATATCTATTTTATCTCCTTCCTTCCCATCAATACCATAAGTTTCTGAAAGTTTCAACAAGGTGAATGCCAGGCGCTCCCTTATAGACTTTTGGGTTGCATCCGTCAATTTGCTTTCCATAACACCCAAATCATGACACAAAGCTTTGGTCACTCTTCTATGAAATGCCGTGTCCTCTGCTAAGACCTTAAGAAATGATTCCCTGGGCACAAAACAAATATTGGCATCTTCCACAATAGTAGCCGAATTAGAATATGCTTCTTCGCCTAACAAAGACGCATAACCAAGGAAATCTCCCTTTTTGGCCAGGCGGATAATCTGTTCCTTTCCATTAGAGGCAGTTTTGTAAACTTTGACTACTCCATCACTGATACAAAATACACCAAGAGGCTTGGTACCTTCATAGAATAAAATCTGTCCCTTCTTGTGGGTAATTAGATTTTTGCTTTCTGAAAGCTGACAAAGGTGGGGTTCTGAAACATCTGCAAACAATGAAAACTTCCTACTCACACAAAGTTCGCAGGGAGTATTTTTGGGTTGGACTTTCATAGGACTGGCGAATTATACTGGATAAACTTAATTCTTAAATTTAAACAAAAACATGACAAAAATCATAATTTTTTCTACATAAATTTTGGAACATCAGGTATTTGGGCAAAATTGGAAGAATCCTCATCCATAGAAAAAAACAGGTGGTTTATCCCATTGGTTATTCCTATGTGAGGCGCCTTAATTGACTTATTATATACGGAAACCTGCTCCAAAGTTTTCATAGAAAGGACTATTTCTGGTGCTTTACATTCTATCAAAAGAAAAGGTTTCCCTTCTCTATCCAGCACCAAAATGTCAGATCTTTTTTGCAAGGAATTGTACTGTAGTCCCTTTTCCAAAGCAAAAAGGCTTTTGGGATAATTTCTGAACTGGATCAGAAAAGCAATCATATGCTGCCTTACCCACTCCTCCGGTGTTAGAATAAGATATTTTTTTCTAAGAGAATCGAAAATGCTCAATTTCCCATCGGTTTCCTTGATTTGGAACTCCAATTCCGGGAAATTCATTTCCTTACCCAAAAAAGCAAATCTATCTGTAATCATGATACAAATATGCTTGCTTTTCCCGATTTAACATCAAGAGCCCCAGTCAAAATAATTCAATGCTGAAATTCCAAATATGGCGCTAACCTGTCCACCCAATCCTTATTAAAAATCTTGATTTGGAGCAGGTCGTCTGCTTGTCGAAAATAACCATGTTGGTCTCTGTAAGCGATGATAACTTTTGCAGCACCATAAGTGATGTAAGGATGTTTTGCAAGATCTTGGACATTTACCTGATTAATCGGAATCATTCTGAAAATACCAGGATTAAAGTCAAAGTGGTCCCATAACTTTTCCACCAGTTCTGGTGTCATTCCATAAACCTCGAGCAGCTGTTCTCTATGATGAAGCCCTCCTATGCTTTCCCTAAACTTGACAATTCTGGAGGCCATAGTCTGCCCTATCCCTGGAACAATCTGCAAAACCACGGAATCAGCTTCATTGAAATCTATCCGGTTGAAACCTGGATTTCTGGGCTTGTTGGGTAAAACTGTTCTTTTTACTGTATCAGGCGATGAAAAAGATTCTTGCGGCCTGAATACATAAGGAACCTTCCCTGCTTGAATAAGACTGTCAATGGCAAGCTCATACTGGGCAAAAAGTTTTTGGTTTTTCTTACTAAGCCCCCATTCATAAATGCTTGGAAGGAAATAAAGCAGAAACAATGAAGGAACAACCAGAACAAATCCTCTTGATTCCCTGACCGAAAAGCCCAAATAGGTACGCAGATAATAGAACAGAATCTTTTTCATAAAAAACACGTTGCAGAAAAATGAGAAACCTGAAATAGATCGTATCTATGGGGTATAAATTAATACAATTGGCTTTAGTTTGCAAATTTGCTCAATTTTGAGTCCTCATTTCACCCAAACAAAATAAAATTATTTAGACAGATTCTAAATTAAGGTTTAACAAAGGAAAATTTTCTTTTGCGACCGATTCTGGATTAAATTTGTATGTTAAAAGTACCTGTAATGCAGAACAAGTTTAGAGCCATAAGCTTATCCTATAAAAATGCCCCGGTTGAAATCAGGGAAGTAATTGCTTTGGATGAAGGTTCTATCCATTCCCTTTTGGTCAAACTGAAAGAGTTTTTCAGTATTTCAGATACTTTAATCCTTTCTACCTGTAATAGGACAGAGGTCTACTATTCCCATGACCTGGACATAAGTACTGAGATCATCAAATTGATCGGTCTTGAAAAAGGTCTGACCAATGTAGTGGACTACTTGGAATATTTCAATATCCTTAATGAGGACAAAGAAGCTATTGAACACCTGTTCAAAGTATCTGTTGGTCTGGAGGCTCAGGTAGTGGGAGACATGCAAATAGCCAATCAAGTGAAAAGGGCCTATCAATCTTCTGCCGATTTGGACATGGCGGGACCTTTTCTTCACAGGCTGATGCATACTATTTTTTACACCAACAAAAGGGTAGTTCAGGAAACTGCTTTTAGAGATGGGGCAGCCTCTGTTTCTTATGCGGCTGTTGAATTGATTGAAGAAATCACCTCCAATACCTATCAGCCAAGGGTATTGTTGATCGGGGTGGGTGAAATCGGGGAAGATGTAGCCAAAAATATGGTACATATCCCGGAAGCTAAGGTTACTATCACCAATAGGACCTTCGAAAAGGCAAAAGCTTTGGCGGACGAACTCGGTTTTGAAGTGATACCGTTTGAGCAGTGTTTTGAAGCGATGAAGTCTGCAGATGTGGTGGTTTCCTCCATCATGAAGTCAGAGCCATTTATCACCAAGGAGCTGGTTAAATCCATGGAAATTCCAAGTTATAAACTTTTTGTGGACCTATCAGTACCAAGAAGTATTGAAACTACGATTGAGGAGGCCCCAGGGGTATTATTGTACAATGTGGACAATATCAGAAGCAAAGCTTCCGAAACTTTGGAAAGAAGGCTGGCTTCCATTCCCCAGGTAGAAAAAATCATTGAGGAAAGTATTGAAGAGTTTTTCAACTGGAAAAAAGAAATGATGGTTTCCCCTACCATCAACAAGCTTAAAAATGCTTTGGAGCAGATCCGTCAGGAGGAAATGGCCAGATTCTTGAAAAATGCCAATGATAAGGAAATAGCCATCATTGACAAAATCACCAAAAGCATGATGCAAAAAATCCTAAAGGTGCCTGTTGTTCAATTAAGAGCTGCCTGCCAAAGAGATGATGCAGACAAAATGATCAGCACCCTCTCGGATTTGTTCGACCTGGAAAAAGTCAGTGACAAGAAAAACGAGGCTTAAAATTTCAGATTAAGTTCCTCCCGGAGAAATTCATCCTCCAGTTTATTCCTTTTCCAATAATCAATGATTTTTATCGCCTTGCGTTTCGCTTGTGTGATTTCTTTTTCTCCATGGGCGTTGGTCTGGATTTCTTTCCATTCCAAGATCGGAAAAGGAAAATCATGCTCAAACACTACTTCTAAGGAACGAAACCCTGAACTATAATTCAATTCTAATCTGCTTCTGTTTTCACTGATTTTGTCCACCTTGATGAAAGCGGATTCTGGGACAAATCCCCTATGGCTCAAACGTTGAAAAAACAGTGAAGGCAGCATTTTCACATTTCCCAAAGGGATTTCAGAGGGATTGATACGGATCAGATTCCAAAGATCATCTTCCATAATACCTTTTACAGTAAAAACATCATCTCCCTCCTTCTCAAAATAGGAAAACAACTTCCCCTGATAAGACGCTTCTCCATTTTTGTTGAGCTGGGTAAAAGTCTGGCCACACCATTCCTGTGAACTCGCGGTAAACTTTAGCCCAGTGCTTTTTTCCTTAGTAGGCGTAAAAGCCGAAAGCATCATGTGATAAGGATAGATTCCTGTCACAAAATCCCTGGTCTGGTTCATCTTCAGCACGCTCACCTTATCCCTACCCGCCTTCTCAGGTTCGTCCAGCTTCACCTGCTTTTTCCTGGAAAAATCTTCTGTTACAAATATTAAAACCGCTTCCCCTTCCCTGGCTTCCCCATACCGGTATTGTACCAAATCAAAACTGCTGATCTCTGCTTTTCCCTGAAACCAATAGTTGCCCCATTCGGTGAAATCTAAATTGTCTCTTTCGGGCCTGTGGCATGATGAGAGGATCAGGACATAAAAAAACAATATCAAGTTTGATTTTCCCATATAGCCAAAAAGGTGTTTCATGGGAATTAAGATAGTGAAAAAATATTTAATCTTTGAATTTCAAGATTTTGCTACCTATACCTCCATATCGTCCAAAGGATTTTATACCCCGCCCCAAAGACTCCTTTGGCCGTTCCGCTCACCTTAGAGACGCCTATCCGTTTTCTATAATCCACAGGTACTTCTGTACTTTTCAATCCTGACTTCGCTGCTTTGATCTGCATTTCAATGGTCCAGCCATAATTTTGATCCTCCATACCCAACTCCATTAATTTTTGCCATCTTATCGCCCTGAAGGGTCCGAGATCAGAATAATCGGTCTTATAGATCCATTTCATCAAGCTTGTAGCGAGCCAGTTGCCGAATACCTGCGGCAGGGTCATGGAGCCACTCTCACGGCTACCTTTGGCACGGGAACCTATGACCATATCATAATCTTTTCCTATGATGGGTTCAATCACATCAGTCATCTGTTCTGGATAATCACTGTAATCCCCATCCAAAAATACCAGAATATCCGGAGGGCTTGGCAGGGAAGCCAAATATGACATCCCTGTCAAGCAGGCCCTTCCATAGCCCTTCTTGGGTTCATCCAAAACAATAGCTCCTGCCCCTTTGGCAACCAAAGGGGTATTATCCGTAGAATTGTTATTTACCACCACTATATGCCGGACAAATTTGGGTATATCCCCGATCACTTTAGCTATGGACCTCTCTTCATTGAAGGCAGGAATCAACACGTCTACAATTATCCCACCTGTATTCAAAGTAAGATTTTTGGACATTTGCTTCAAACCTTAGCCAAAGCTGCCTCCAGGTCTCCTTTCAGGTCTTCCACATCTTCAATACCGACACTCAGACGAATCAGAGAATCCAAAAGACCGACTTTTTCTCTTTCTTCTTTGGGTATGCTGGCATGGGTCATGGTCGCAGGGTGACCACATAGAGACTCCACTCCTCCCAAAGATTCCGCCAAAGAAAAATAGTGCAGGTTCTCCAACACGGTTTTCGCATCTTCGATCTTATTGCCCTTTATGGTAAAAGAAATCATTCCCCCAAAATCCCTCATTTGCTTTTTGGCCACTTCATGGTTGGGATGGCTTTCAAATCCAGGCCAATACACCTTATCCACTTTGGGGTGTGATTTAAGAAAATGAGCTATTTCCCTGCCATTTTGACAATGTCTCTCCATTCTGATATGCAGTGTTTTGATGCCTCTCAACACCAGAAAACAGTCCTGGGGTCCCGGAGTCGCTCCACATGCATTTTGGATAAAGGCAAGTTTGGATGCCAATTCATCATCATTGACCACAATTGCCCCCATCACCACATCCGAATGGCCACCAAGGTATTTGGTCACAGAATGCATCACAATATCAGCACCAAGGTCCAATGGATTTTGCAAAAAAGGTGTAGCAAAGGTATTGTCAACAGCAAACAAAATCCCATGTTTTTTAGCCACTTTTCCGATCTCCTCTATATCAATGATATTCATCATGGGGTTGGTAGGAGTCTCGGCCCAAATCAGTTTCGTGTGCTCATTGATATAATTCTCGATATCGGAGGGTTGCTCCATAGGAATAAAATGGAATTTAATGCCATAACGCTCAAAAACCTTGGTAAAAATCCTATAGGTTCCCCCATATAAATCGTTAGTACTGATTACTTCATCTCCGGGATTCAATAATTTGATGATAGCATCAATAGCCCCTAAACCTGAGGAAAAACAAAGCCCATGCTTCCCATTTTCTAAAGCCGCCAGGTTATTTTGAAGTGCTGTCCTGGTAGGATTGTGTGTACGGGAATACTCATAACCTTTATGGTCACCTGGGGACTTCTGAACATAAGTAGAAGTCTGAAATATTGGTGTCATAATGGCTCCTGTAGAAGGATCAGGCTCTACACCGGCATGGATGGCTTTGGTTCCGAATTTCATATTGTAAATTTTATGGGTTCAATTCTGCTAATTTGATTTCCTTTGTAATTGAGGAGCCCAAAGATGGAAAAAAAGCAAGGTTTTTTCAAGGAATTCAAAGAAGCAAGTCGTACAAACCCATTAATGGCTTTTGCATTCCTTTGGGTAAGTATTATGCCCTCTTTGGGTACACTTGTCCTGGTCCCTTTTGCCTTATCAAACAGCCAAGCCCTGATGGAATTGAATTTTTTGGATCCTTTTACTGTGCTGACCGGATTGATTGTTGCTGCAGCCCTCATGGGATTTGCCCTAATGCCAACAACCATGTTGGCCGCCATTTCTGGATTTTTGTTAGGCTGGAAGTCCTTTTTCGGATTGGTTTTGGGATATACCTTAGCAACATTGATAGGTTATGCCTGGGGCAAAAACATAAGTAAAAATTCAGGGGAGTTCCTTTTGGAAAAATACCCCAAAGCAAAAAGTCTATTGGATCAAAAAAAGGGAAAGATTGGGGAGTTGATTTTTTTTGTGAGGCTAAGCCCCATAATTCCTTTCGCTCTATCCAACCTCCTTTTTGCTTTTCTAAAATCAGGTTGGAAAAAACTGATCATTTTTGGCACCATCGGCATGCTGCCCAGAACCACCCTTGTTTTTTTATCCGGCACATTGGTTTCCGACATGTATCAGGCACTACAAACAGATGGCATCTCAGGAAAAGGATGGATTTTTACGGTTTTCCTTTTGGTAAGCTTCTGGGGTATTTGGAAGTTTTTTAGCTTGGAAAAAAAGAAATAAACCACAACTCTTTTCCAAATCCATAACATTTTCTCTCACTCGGTAAATTTTTCACAAAAAACATGACATTATATTGCATTAATGAAAATATTGGCATGAAATTTATGTATATAAATGCTGTCCAAGTGACATTAAACAATCTAACAAAATGAAAAAAAGCATCTTTGCGCTAGCAATTGTCGCAACCGCCTTAATGGCTTCCTGCGGCACCAAAACCACTGAAGAAGTGACTTCTGAGGAAGTAGAAACTGCTGTTGAGGAAACTCCTACAGAAGAAGTTCCGGTATTGGAAGAGGAAATCCAGGAAGATTCCTCCGAAGTATCCGAAAACTAATTTGAAATTGGATCCAACAATAACCCGCCGATTGGCGGGTTATTTTTTTATCTCAACAAATACATTTTACCGTAGCCCTGCTTGAAGGCCTTATCCCCGGCTGTAGCCCTTGGCTCCACAAAAGTCCCATTCTTCCTTACCAATACCCTGTAGATATAAACTCCATTGGCCAACTGATCGCCAAATTCATCCCTGCCATCCCAAGCATATTCCGTGATATTGTTTCCTATACGAAGTGGCCCCAATTCATCCTGAAGGATTTCTCTGACAACCCTACCGGTGACTGTCATAATTTGTATTTTGATCTGATCCGGGATTTCAGAACCTGTCACTGTAAACACAAATCTAACCGAAGTACTAAAAGGATTAGGGTATGGATAAAAGTTGGTGATACTTGCCTCATTGATTACTTCAAAATTTATCTCGTAAGGTTTATCCATTCCCAGATCCTCAGTCACTACCCGGAAAGTGTACATTCCATCATCTAAGGGCCCGGGGCGAAGTTCAACCTTAAAGCTGCTGTTTTCAGTAGCTTCTGACCAATTGATTTTGGGGCTGGAGAAGTTTATTCTTTCAAACTGGCAACCATCACATTGTTTCCTGATAAACAATTCTATACCTAAAGTATCTTTTTTCAGAATCAGGGATTTTTCGTTTCTAAGAAGGGATGTAATCATCACTGTGGGTGAAACTATATCCCCATCCATAATATATACCCCATCAAAGTGAACATCCAAAATTGATGTGGTATTGTCGGGGTTGACCACATAGTAATTATCCAAGTCAATCAAGTTGTTGCGGAAGGTCTGCTCCATGATGATTCTGGGATTGGCAAATACCTCCACAATATTGGTACCTCCCCAGCCAATCGAATTGAATAGGATATTGAAGTCATGGGATTCGCCCGCTTTTATGGCAGGTATTTTTTTGCTGAACTTTGTACTTTTCCTCTGGGCATTGTTGGTGATGGTCCATTCCACAACCAAAGAATCTAAGAAATCAAATTTTGAAATGTTGACAAACTCAAAATTCAGGACATGTTCCTCCCCTTCCTGCAAACGGACCTGTTCTTCCTTGCCCTTGAAAACAAGTACACCTTCAGGGACTCCAGTATAGTTTACCTGCCATTTGGCCAACTGTGCAGCAGCTGTGGCCTCTTCATCCTCCATGGCGTACCTCAGTCTTAAAAAAGGGAAAGTATTGGGATTGATGTTGCTCAAATCAAGCTGTTCTTCCTGTATAGAAGCAAAAATCACCTGTTCGTCCCCTGTTGGAGTTACTCCATATACATCAAAATGTGTCAATTCCTGATTGATCCAATTTCTGCTTTTTACTTCATTGAAAAATTCTTTCCATTCAGAAGCCGGGCCAATCCTAGGGGTCAGGATACTTGCTGATGTAAAATAACCATTGAGCGTGGTCTCAAATGTAATCACCTGCTCATTGGTTTCAGGGTCAAGGTTAACATCTGCTACTACTTCTATAGATTCTCCTGGTCTCATGCCTTTTCTTCCAAAAAGAATGTAAGGATCTCCATTTTTAAGGTTCCTGAGCACCGCCTCATTAGCCCCCAATTCTTTTAATTTTTGGATAGGGACATCCGACCATTGTTCAAAATTCACAGCCCCTATTGAAAAGATAACCACATAATCTCCGTCTTTTACCCCATTGACATAATCCTCTATTCCAAATCCGGGCCGCTCAACCCATGCATTTCGGATATTCTGGATGATCTGTGGCACCTTACCACAACTCCTTCCGTCAAGGATATCAAAACCCGGGATAGGGATGGCTAAATAAGGAGTTAGAGACCTTTGATCCAATGCCACCAATCCCAAAGATCCATCCGGACAGATCCTGGCACTACCATCCACAAAACTGTCAATGATCTGTGGTACTCCATCCAAAATAAACTGGACATTTCTTGAAGTCAAACTATCTGTACGGTTACCAAAGGTGAAAACCTCAACATCCACTTGGGTATCTCTGAATTTCCATTCCCTTCTATTGAAATCTATTTCAAGGTTATTCAGAAGATTGGAAGTCATCTGAGGCAAAACCCTTTGGGTCCATCCCTCTGGTCCATTTTGAATGTAGCTGAAACTACTGACAGTCCAATCTTCGCTTTCACCTTGCCTTGGTTCCAAAAAGCGGGTTCTCCAATAAAAAGTAACTGAATCCCCCAATGGAACATTTTGGAAAATATCAAGGTCCCAGCTGGCGATATTGGCAGTGGTCAATCTTACCTCTCTCCTTCTGGCAGAGGAGAAATTAGGATCGGTATCCAACTGAAATACGAGATTTCTTGGTTCCAGGAGTTTCCCTTGTACCTGTGCCGTCAAGGTGACATTTCGCTCATTCACAATAGCAAAATTGTAGGGAAGCACATTCAGTGTCCCACTTAGTGGTATGAACTTATTGACTGATACTGAATTGTTGATAAATGTCATTTCCGGAATATTGCGTCCCGGATTAATGATAATGGTAAAATTATTGTCTCCGAAGGCATTGACTCCTGTGTTAGGCAATATAAAATCAATGGTATCTCTTCTAAATACCGGGGCTATCAGGTCAATCGGATAATCAACAATAGTACCGTCAGGCAATCTTCTACTTACTTTTACCTCAACAGAATCCAAATCAACCCTTCCTAAGTTTCTCAGAATAAAGGATAATTTAAGCCTTTCCGCATTGGCATTGAGGTCTTCTCCATCCACTCCACTTAATTCAACATCCTCTTCTCTGATTGCATAATCAGCCTTATCTGCTGGGAAAATCCTTAGAGCCGGGTCTCCCAAAAGCACCAGTTGTTCTGCATGGGACCTATTGACCACTGAGGTTCCATATCTGAGATAAAAAAGCTTTTCTGCCTCCTGTCTCACTTGTCCTACGGATCTGTAAATCATACTGGAATCCGCAAAAGCCTTGGTATATAAAGATTCAGAATACCTTCTCAAATAAACGTCTATTCCAATATTTGCATGAGCCAAAAAATTGGAGGCTCCTTTGGAAGGAGTCACTATCCAGTCCTCCCCAAAAGTGAATACATTTCCATAAGAATTACCCGCATCACAGCCATTCATCAAGATCATAGGGTATTTGCCCCTATTGTTATAACCCATGGTAGGATCCGAAGCCAAACCTATTTCAATGTCAATTACCGTCGGTGCAGCATGTCCAAAAAAGGTAACCATACTTACCCCATTGTTGACATCAGAAGAAATGTCTATCAGTTCTACAGTTGAATTGGATCTTTTTCTGTAGGTTTTTACATTGCCTCCCAAAAAGGGACCTTCCGCTATGGTTTTGAATCCGTTTAGGAAATTGAAAAACCGTGTAAGTTCGAATGCAGAAATACCCCCACTCAGATGCACAATTTCCTTCTGCCAATCTTCGGTAGCTCCCAATGCGTCTTTTTCCCTCGCTTTTTCCAGGTAGTTGGTCACATCCTGGGGATTCCTGGCCGGGATTCTCCCTATAGCCATGGCTGGCACCAAGGGATTGGCAGGATCCAATCCAATGGCAAAGTTATTATCTGCATAGGGATAACCCGCTGGAGGAATCAAATCCTGAAAAGTAAACAAATCAGGTCTTCTCCTATAAAAATGGGTTATATTACCCTGCCTCACCGTACTCAACATACCCATAGATCTTCCGATCAGAAAAAGATATTCAGGCTTATGCCTTGGATAATAAGCCCTCAAAAATTCGAAAATGGCCAGAGGTGTCTTTTCACCAAATGAAAACTGATCATACAGTTCATTGATATTGACGGTCAATGTATCAAAAGACCCACCTTCTCTGGAAGCCCTGTACTGGGCATAAGCCCTTACTGGGTCAGGGTGGACAGAAGATTGTCTTCTCAGGTTTCTATGGGAAACAATAATGTAGTCCGCTGGTTGGTTGAGCAGATTTCTAAACCTAACCCTTTCCATATTTCCCACTTCCTTGACGGAAAGCCTATTTTCCAGCCAGATTTTAACCGGAGTATTGGGATTCCCGGCACTAAACCTAAGTCTGTTTCCAATTTTCTCCACAGGAACCCGAATTGGGTTATTCGGGTCTAGAATGTCATAGGCCACATAATTCGAGAGCATGTTATCCCCTTGGTAAACAGCATCTCCAGGGCCCAAAATGATGGTTTCTCTATCCAAATCACCGTTTTGAGGCCTTTTTGGAAAAGTAATCCGTACATAAGCAATGGAAATATTGTCCACAGATTCAGGTCCATTGGAACTCACCCTGATGGTTACATTTCCATCAGTACTGAAATCGGCTGCATTCAACTCAATCTCTTGGTTGAGCACATTGAAGTCGCTGTAAGTATATCTTGCCACTTCTCTCACAGAACCTAAAGTTGGTCCGACTGCTACAGCCGTAACATGTGGATTTTCCGAACGCCCTACCAAACCTATTTCCAATTTGGCATTGCCCGTTGTTGGAATCTGCCCCAAACCGGTAAATGAAATATTTCTGGGACTGGCTTTGGTGACCGGAGCACTCATCCAACCTTGGCCCTCCTCATATTCTGCCAATCTTACTCCGGGAAAATAGACCCTCCCCAGGTTATATTGGTCTGAATAGACGGTCATTCTTTCTGTTTGGTAAGACTCTAAAATTGGGGAAACCGCTTGCGGCAGCGACCTGGAAGCCATTCTTTTTCCGGATGTACCCGGAGTAATGGTCAAAAAGAAGGCGGTGGTATCATTGTGGTGGTTGTACATGATGTTACCGATCCAGGAAGGATTCCTGAATAATTTCCGGTCCAGGGTAGCATCATTCCGCTTTCCATAAAAATCAATGAAATCATTCACGTCAAACCTGCCATCTTCTTCCCCTTGGACAAAAATAGCTACTTCTTCCCCCCTGTGGTACATCCTCAAGGTACGGGGGTCTAAAGTATTGGGATTGATCCCCGCGGAAGCCAATGCCGCAAATGAAATTCTATGGATCCCATCTTCTACTGTGGGGATCTTGTAATACGTCAGGTTGTAATCCACCCAGGTGCTCTGGGCCTGAACTGATCCAAACCAAATCAAAGAAATCAATATGATCAAATTCCTGCCATTCATATCAATCTTCCCATCCTTTGTTGATCCTAAATTTACTATCATAGGGCTTCAGACTTACCTTTACACTGATTACATGTGAATAAGGTGTCTGCGAAACGCCCCCAATATCTGTCAATGCATAGTCAATATGCAATTTTTCATTTAAAAATACTCCTACCCCAAAGCTGGGTTTCCAGGCGGTAAAATAACTACCGTCAAAATCCTTGATCCTTTGCACATGACTTCCACCTGCCCTTAAAAAAACCAAATTTCTATATCCGGCTTCCAGGCCAAACCTTGGGTCAAAACTGACCAGATTGGTCCTGATAATGGTATTTCTTTTCCCATCAAAAGTAAAATCCAAATCCAGGACACCCTGAAGGCTTATGTCCTCACCAAATCGAAAATCCCTGGTCACCGAAAAAACCGCTCTTGGAAGGGTTAGTTCAATAGAATTTACAGGAATCACATTATTGGTCTGGGCATAAATATCCCTGACCATTTCAGCATTGTGAAACCAGGCATTGAATGTACTGGTCACATCACGAAGCATCAGGCCAAACCTCCACTGTTCTTTCAGGTAAATAGCTCCTAAATCCAGGCCAAAGCCCCAGGCCTGTGCAAATCTGCCAACATTCCGGTGAATGATTTTGGCATTTCCCCCAATTTTGAACGCATCACTCACATCCCTCGCATAGGAAAGCAACAAGGCATAGTCTGCCGCATTGAAGAATTGAATATTGTTGTAATTGAGTGCTCCATTTGCGTCATAAAGAAATCGGGTATCAGGAATATCATCCACACCAAATCTGATAAGGGAAACTGCTATTTGATTATCCACGTCTATAGAAGTGGTATATCCCAGATAATCAAATTTGGCAATACCTGCGAAATATTCTGCATGCATCAAAGAAAACTCGTGTTGATGCCTGACACCTATCAATCCTGCAGGATTCCAATAAGCCGCAGTCACATCTCTTACGGAAGATACCTGTGCCCCACCCATTGCCAAAGCCCTTGCTCCAATGCCTATGTTCATAAATTCATTGGAATATTTTGGCGCAATGGTCTGTGCACTAAGTCCACTACCTAGGAAAAAAAATAACAAAAGCACAAAAAGCCTGAAAATGAACATGTATTACGCGTATTTCACCAATGCAAAGTAAAAATAAATAATCAATTCCCGACGAAATTGAGAAAAATTCGGGGCATCTGCAAGACGTACACCTGTACATCAGCGGACACTATTATGTCCACTACAGCCACATGAGACAATTCCAATTTTAATAACTGCAAATCATTTTCAAAAAAAATCATTTCACCCCAAAATCTGTTAAAACCCCAAAATTTTAAAAATTTGCAAGTTTTTTTTAATTATTGCCTTTTGAATGGTACCTTTTTATACCAAGTTAACTTGCAATACAAGGTAGCGTACAGATGTTTGGTATGGTTTTTCTTTATTTCTGGCATAGGGGGATAGCCTGTGCATGCCCCCAAAAAAGTTTGGAAATAAAAAAACAAATATATGAACGCTTCAAACACCCAGATTCAAATGCGGAAAGGCCTCTTGGAGTTCTGCATTTTGCATATCATAGCAAGAGGCGAGGTTTATGCCTCTGATATGATAGAAGAATTAACCGAAGCAAAGATGATTGTGGTAGAAGGAACACTATACCCTTTGCTTCAAAGATTAAAAAATGCCTCTTTGGTATCCTATCGTTGGGTAGAATCTGAATCAGGACCTCCCAGAAAATATTATTCCATCACAGAAGAAGGCAGGCATTTTCTGGAAACCCTGAATGAAACCTGGGAGTCCTTGGTACAAGCGACCCAAAAAATCACCTCAAAGCAATAAAGACATGAAAAAGACAATAAGCATCAATATCAGCGGCATCCTTTTTCACATAGAGGAGGATGGCTATGCAACCCTTAAGAAGTACCTTGAGGCTATCAACAGGCACTTCTCTCATTATCCGGACAACCAGGAAATCATCTCTGACATAGAAAACCGCATTGCGGAAATCTTCCTCAGCAATTTAAAAAACAATAAGCAGGTCATCACTGCTGAAAATGTATCCCGACTGATTGAAAAAATGGGTACGATCGCTGACTTCAAGGCAGATGAAGCGGTAATGGAAGAAAAAAACGAGGAAAAGAAAGAACCGGAAAATGATTTTTACAAATACATTACTCCTCCAGGACAAGAAAGCAAAGGTTATAAAAAACTCACCCGACTGGAAAATAGAAAAATCCTAGGTGGGGTATGTGCAGGATTGGCCCATTACCTCTCAATCGACCCACTTTGGACAAGGTTAGTGGCCTTACTGTTGCTTTTCAGCGGCAAACTCAATTTTGGCAAACCAGGATGGGATTTCCTTCCATGGAATTTTGATTTCTCACTTTCCTTGGGTATTTGGGCACTGTTAGCCTATGTGGTACTCTGGGTGATACTTCCTGTCTCCTATGAAGAACCGGAAGACAAACATGTCAAAAAATTGTACCGAAATCCTGATGACAGGACTTTGGGCGGTGTGGCCAGTGGGTTGGCAGCTTACTTCAATATCGAGGTAATTTGGGTCCGTTTACTGTTTATTGCTTTGATATTTGCCGGCGGAGCAGGTTTTGTGATCTATCTTATCCTCTGGATCATTACCCCTCAGGCCAAATCCATTACTGAAAGGATACAGATGAAAGGGGGCGCAATTACCTTGGACAATATCGAGAGCACTATCAAAGAAAATCTGAACCCTGCACCTCCAGTAGAAGAAAGTCAGACTAGAAAAGTATTGATGGCCCCATTCAGATTCCTTGGAAAAGTGATCAATAAACTTGGAGAAGCTTTAGGTCCATTGGGGAAATTTCTTGTGGCAGTGATCAGGGTGTTCTTTGGATTGATCATTTCCTTTATCGGAATCGCTATCATCATCGCGCCAATCATTTTGCTCGGGATTTATTTTCAGGCAATCCCAATTGATGGAAGCAATGTTATGATTGACAATATTCCTGCAGAATGGATAAGGGATATCTTGCCTTCATGGTTGGCCATAGCTGTTGGGTTTACCATCTTGATTCCTGGATTGATTATTCTCCTACTGGGAATCAGTGTAATTCTAAAGAAAAGCATCATAGAGGGCAGGTTTGGACTGATTGCCTTGGGTGTTTGGCTTTTGTCTATCGGTGTAGCGGGATTCCGAATCCCAAAAGTTGTGGCCCAATTCAAAACTGAAGCGATCCACACAGAGGAAGTCAACATGCCTTTGGGACAAGGGGTTATAGTTTTGAAGTCTATTCCTACCCAGAAAGAAGAAGGGGTTTTTGACCTGGTCAACCTGGAGCTTTCCGGTACCGATGGTAAAGAGGTGGTTCTGGTACAGGATTTCAAATCCAGAGGAAAGGGCTACGAAGATGCACTTAAAAATGCAAGCAATCTTCAATATGGGTATGTGGTTTCAGACTCCATCATCACCTTCGAAAGAAGTTTGGACTTGAGCCAGGTAGAAAAATTCAGAGGACAAAGTCTCAAATTGACCCTGGAAATCCCTTATGACAAACCTTTTGTAATGGATAAATCCATTCTTCCGATCATCCGAAATACTGTCAACAGGGCAGGATATAAAACACGGGATGTCAGTGCAAGAAATTATTGGGTGTTCAATGAAGAGGGACTTCTTTGTCTGAACTGCAGCAATAGCAGAAAACTTAGCAAAGCGGACAGTATCTCTATAGCTAAATTTCAAGACAGCTTTATGATGAAATAATCATTTTAACCAACTATGCCAAACCCACAATGAGGCTGTCCGAAAAGGGCAGCTTTTTTTATGCCGCTATTTTTTGATTTTGAAAATCCAATGCCATTACCAGTGATCTTTGATTAGAATTTTCCTTTGGAACGTAAAATACCGGCCGACTATTGTAGGGTTTATAACCCAAAGATGATTTTTTAGATAGTTTTAGTCCAGAGTGCATACTTTTAGCCACCATTTTTCTCAGATTATGGCCAATTGCCATCAATAAGAACTCTAATTCCACTTTTTCTAAACCAGTGAGTGTAAATCTGTTGAATTTATTATTGCTTTTAAGCTGGCCATACGCAGCTTCCGCCTCTATTGGTCTTTTGCTCCTGTGTTCAAGCCCTTTTTCATTCATTAGTTTTTCCCTGGCCTGCTGTTTTAAGAAGTTTAACCTATGGTTCACTTCGATTCTTCTGTTACCTGTCGCTTTATGGTATTGGGCTCTTAAGGGGCATCCTTCACAGTTTTTTGCCTGATAATAAGTTACTTGAGATTCATATCCATTGCTTGAAATGCGCTTTCCCTGTCCAACATTTTCCATGTGCTGTCCCATGGGGCATACATAAAAATCCTGCCCTGCATTGTAGAAAAGATTTTGGGGAAGAAAAGGATTGTTCTTTGTCTTCTTCTTTTGCTCCATGTGGAAGTAATTGTATTTCACATAGGCATCAACTCCCTTTTTTTCAAGCATTTCATAGTTCTCCTCACTTCCATATCCTGCATCAGCTACTATCTCCTTGCTTTGTTTGTTATACGCTTTTTCAAAACTGTCCAAGTGGGATTTCAAAGTGGTGATATCTCCTGGTGTTTGGTGGATAGTAGCATGAGTAATAAATTGGTTTTCAGTTGATATCTGAGGATTGTAAGCGGGTTTTAGTTGTCCGTTTTTCATGTGGTCCTCTTTCATTCTCATGAATGTGGCATCATGATCTGTCTTACTGTACGAATTTCTATCCCCCAAAATCTCCAGGTCTTTTTCATACTTCTCCAGCTTGGGAAGATGTTCTTCCTGAAGTTTTTGAAGCTCCTTAGCAACCTTCTTTGAAGGCTCTTTTAGCTTTTTATTTATGGCTGAAAGCCGCTCCCTTAATTCTTCAGAATCAATTTTTTTAGGCAATTCTTCTTGATTAACTTCTTGATTATCTGATAGGATGCTTTCTTCGATATCTGATAAAACACTCTTGATCTTACCTTCTAACCTTTCTTTGTGCTTTTCAACTGTCTTACGCCAGACAAAAGTGTACTTATTGGATTTTGCTTCAATCTTGGTTCCGTCAATGTATTGTACATCAAGGCTTACATATCCCATCTCAACAAGCATTTTTACCACTTCGGCAAACAATGTCTTGATGGAGTCTTTTAAGATTTTACCGCGGAAATCGTTGATGGTTCTGAAATCGGGGGTTGAGTTTCCTGAGATAAACATGAAGTGGATGTTCTCATTAAGTGCTTTGGCTATTTTCCTACATGAATACACATTGGATAAATAGCTGTAGAACAGCACTTTAATCATCATTCGTGGATGATAGGCTGATGTACCGCCTCCCTTGTACCTCTTTATAATATCACTGATATCCAATGAGTTAACCACAGTATCAACCAATCGAGCAGGGTGGTTATCAGGGATTTTATCAAAAATATTTGCCGGAAATAATTCTGGACAATTGCCAGTCTGATTTTTAAAAACTACCTTAGACATTGTTGTATTTTGTTCAACTCTAAAATAATAATTTTAGAGAAAATCAACAATAAAAAAAGGGTGTCTCGACTTTTCGGACACCCCCATTTTTTATTAATACCGCATGTTGTGAATTGACAGCGCAAAATGGAAGTCTCAAGATATTTAATAACCTTTAACGGAAATGAAAAACTTAATACCATAATTATCTTGTACATTTAGATCAGCAATCAACCCAAAATATTATATGCAGGTAAAAGTTAAATTTTTAGGCGGAGCAAAAACTGTGACGGGATCCAGGTACCTCCTGGAACTGGACCATCAAAAAATCCTTGTTGACTGTGGACTTTTCCAGGGGTTGAAAGAGTACAGGCTTCGCAACTGGGAAGCTTTTCCCATTGACCCCAGAAGTATTGACTTGGTTATCCTCACCCATGCGCATATAGATCACAGTGGCTATTTGCCCAAATTGGTAAAAGAGGGATTCTCCGGCCCTATTTATTGCACCTATGCCACCGATGAACTGGTACGCATCCTGCTGTTGGATGCCGGGAAACTTCAGGAGGAAGAGGCTGCCTATGCCCAAAGAAAAGGCTATTCCAAACATGAGAAGCCTTTGCCTCTATATACAATTCAAGATGTGGAAAAAGTTTTCCCTTTGTTGAAACCAGTGGACATGAATGAAGAGATTCAGGTCAATGAAAAAGTCAATATCACTTTTTTCAATGCAGGGCACATCCTGGGGGCAGCAATAGTGAAGATGAAAGTCAAAGGAGAAAACCAAGAAAAAAAGATTGTTTTCTCGGGAGATCTTGGCAGGTATCATGACCCTATATTTCACGCACCGGCAAGAATTCCATTTGCAGATATCCTCTTCATGGAATCTACCTATGGCAATAGGATCCAAAAAGAACAAAAACCTGTGGAAGAGTTGGCACGGGCAGTGAGGGAAACTTTCCGAAACGGAGGGGTATCCATCATTCCGGCATTTGCAGTTGGCCGAACCCAAATGATACTGTATTATCTCCATTACCTCCAACAAAAAGGCAAAATTCCTGATATCCCCATTTATGTCGATAGCCCTATGGCTATTGACGTGACAAAATTGTACAAAAAATATCCGGAATACCATAGGCTTGGCCCCCTTTTGGAAGAAGAGGGGGCTAATCCCTTCATTCACAAAAATCTCCATTATTACCAAACCCAAGAGGCCTCCATGTCCCTCAATGCCATCAGGGGTGATGCTATTATCATTTCGGCCAGTGGGATGGCAACAGGGGGACGAATCCTGCATCACCTGTACCACAGGCTTCCCAACGAACAAGACAGTATCATCTTTGTGGGCTATCAAGCTGAGGGAACAAGAGGAAGGAAGATTTTGGAAGGAGAAACGACCTCTCGGATGTATGGAGTTGAAGTTCCCGTCAAATCTAAAATTTACTATATTGAAGGTCTATCCGCGCATGCTGATCAAGAAGAATTGATGGAATGGGCAGAAGGATTTGCCAATAAACCTAAAATGACCTTTCTTATCCATGGGGAAAAGGAAGCCTCAGAAACCCTATCAAAAAAATTAACGGAAGAATTACAATGGCACACCATTGTACCGGAATACATGGAAAGTTTTTCTTTGTTTGACGGAATTTAATTGAAAATAACCTAACATGATTACCAAATTGAACAAAACCCTATGGGTATCCATGCTTCCCCTTGCCATGCTGGCAATTGGATGTACTGGCATAAAATCCACCACAAAACTCCTTTCAGGACCCGATACCTTTGTAGCCAAAAATGGAGAAATCGGAGAATACCAAATGTTGAACTGGCAACACCTTGACCTGCTCAAAGATACCATCCCAGGTATGAGTGTTGATAGGGCCTACAAGGAACTTATCAGGAAAAAGAAAGGGAACCCTGTAACGGTTGCAGTTCTGGATGCAGGAATTGACCTGTTACACGAAGACCTTGCTTCTGTGCTCTGGATCAATGCCAAGGAAATAGCAGGAAATGGCCAGGATAATGACGGAAATGGATTCATCGATGACATCCATGGCTATAACTTCCTTGGTAATTCCTACCATGAAAGACTTGAATTTACCAGAATATTGAGCTTGGGTCTTGGGGATGAAAAACTTCGGGAAAAGGCCCGGAAAAAAATTCGAGGAAGAAGCTGAAGAAAGTTTAATGAACTTGGCCCAAATTCAAGAGCTCAAAACCACCATTTCCTTTGCTGACTTTACCGCACAGCAATTGTTGGGCAAGCCAGCATATGAGCCTGAAGATTTATGGACAATAAAATCAGATAACGAAGAAACCCAGGAAGTATTGGGATTTTTAAGCAGCATTCTGGCCATGTCAGGAAGTTTGGATGCTATCATGGAAGATTTGGATGAGGCTGAAAAATACTACGGGACAAAAGCAAATTACCACCTGAACATGGAATTTGATGGAAGAAAACCGGTTGGTGACAACCCTTATGACCTCAATGATTTCCAGTATGGCAATGGCAACCCAAATATCCTTGTAAAAGATGAGAGTCACGGGACCCATGTGGCAGGAATCATTGGGGCCGACAGAAACAACGGGATAGGTATCAGAGGGGTTGCCAACAATGTTTCCATCATGAGCATCAGAGCAGTACCGGATGGAGATGAGTATGACAAGGATATTGCTTTAGGCATCAGGTATGCGGTGGACAACGGTGCCAGAATCATCAATGCCAGTTTTGGAAAGGCCTTTTCTCCTAATGCTGAATGGGTCTATGAGGCGCTCGAATACGCCGCCTCCAAAGATGTCCTTTTCGTGCATGCTGCAGGAAATGATGGCTTAGACCTGGATGACCCTGACAACCCCAATTTCCCTAATGACCACAAGTTTCAAAACGGGCAGGAATTCGTTAACAATGTGATTACTGTAGGTGCCCTTGGCAGTCAATATGGGCCGTACATGGTTGCCCCTTTCTCCAACTATGGCGCAAAAAATGTGGATGTCTTTGCCCCTGGGGCACAGATTAACTCCACCATGCCAGGCAATGAGTACGAGTTCCAAAGTGGAACCTCAATGGCTGCCCCTGCGGTAGCGGGCGTTGCTGCCCTCATCTGGACTTATTATCCCAAATTGACGGCTGCCCAAGTGAAAAAAATCATCATGGAATCAGGTTTGGAAGTTCCTGTACAGGTGATATTGAGAAGCAACCCCTCCCAACCACTTACTTTGCAGGAAATTTCAAAATCTGGTAAAATCGTCAACGCCTACAATGCACTTATCTTGGCCAGGCAAGTGGCCAAAGGGAAAGTGAAACTGTAATTAGAAAAAGACCAAATGAATGGTTCATGTTTTTGAAAACATGAACCATTTTTGTTTTATTCCGTGTATAATTAAGAAATAGAAACTTTAGGGGTGCCGACAAGGCTGAGATCAAACCCTTCGAACCTGATACGGGTCATACCGGCGAAGGAAAAAGTTAATTCCAAAGAGAGGCATAACCTGCTTGCTCTACTTTTTCCTGCTCCTACAGTTTCAACCCACTGTTTAACTGAAAAGAGAAAAATATGGAGCAGATCAGCGCATTATTAACCCGTTTAAAAACCCAATCCCCGCTTGTACAAAGTATTACCAACTATGTGGTGATGAACAACACAGCCAATGCACTATTGGCAGCAGGTGCATCTCCCATCATGGCACATGCCCAGCCTGAAGTCAAAGACATGGTCAATATTGTAGGTGCTTTGGTGGTCAATATTGGCACCCTCGATGAATATTGGTCAGAAAGTATGCTCCAAGCAGCAGCGCATGCCTATACTATCCAAAAACCTTGGTTACTTGATCCCGTAGGTGCTGGTGCGACTCCTTATAGAAATGAACTTTTGAGCAAATTGCTGCAATTCCAACCCAGTGTCATCAGGGGCAATGCTTCTGAAATCATGTCTTTAGCAAGCGTTAATATAAAAAGCAAAGGGGTAGACAGCACCAATTCTTCTGATGAGGCATTGGAGGCAGGCACGCAGCTATCCAAACAAACCGGTGCGGTAGTAGTGATTTCAGGAGAAGTTGACTATATCATTGACAGGGAACGGATAGCAAAAGTGAAAAATGGCAATGCTATCATGTCCAAAGTTACGGGATTGGGCTGTACAGCTTCTGCTTTGACTGGTGCCATGATAGCCATTGAAAAAGATCGCTTCCTGGCAAGTACTGCCGCCATGGCGCTTATGGGAGTCGCTGGTGATATTGCTGCCGAAAAAGCTAACGGTCCAGGAACCTTACAACTTCATTTCTATGATGCCCTATATAATCTTAAATCCGAGGAGTTTGAAGAAAGAATGATCGTAAGCTACCCATGAAGCCAACAATTTTCCCTTATAAGCTCTATTTGGTAACAGATGAAGCGCTATGCCTTGGCAGGGACTTTTTCTGGGTGGTAGAAGAAGCACTCAAAGGAGGAGTGGACATAGTCCAAATCCGGGAAAAATCCCTGTCCTTGGAAGATTTCGTAAGGAAAGCAGAGCAACTAAAAGCCATTTGTGAAAAGTACCATGTCCCCTTAATCATCAACGACTCGGTGGAAGTGGCAAAAATCATAGATGCGGAAGGGCTTCATGTGGGACAGGAAGACACCAACATCATGGAAGCCAAAACGATCCTGGGATCTGGTAAAACCTTGGGACTGTCATTGGAAAACATGGGAGATTTACGAAAACCATTTAGTGAAGAGGCCTGGTATTATGGGGTGAGCCCCATCTATGCTACTCCAACCAAAATGGACACCAAAAGTGAATGGGGATTGAAAGGATTGGCCCATTTAAGAAAGGCCACCGATAAGCCTCTGGTTGCCATAGGAAGGGTGAAAATAGAGAATGCCGCCAGCATCATTAGCCATGGGGCTGATTGTCTGGCCGTGGTCTCAGGGATTTGCAGTGCCCCAAGCCCAGCCCATGCCGCTGAAGCCTTTAGAAAAAAAATTGAAGAAGGATCAAATCATCAATTATGGTAAAAAAATACATCCCAGTCCTAAGCATTGCAGGTTCAGACAGTGGTGGAGGGGCTGGCATTCAAGCAGATCTCAAAACTTTTGCTGCGCTTGGCTGCTATGGCATGACAGTCATAACCGCCACCACCGCACAGAACACCCAAGGCGTCAGGGACATTTTCCCCATCCCTCCCAGGCATATTGAAGCACAATTAATGGCAGTCCTGGAAGACATCCCACCCAAAGCCATAAAAATAGGCATGGTCAATCAACCTGAGGTGGTGGAAGTTCTCACCAGCACTTTAAAAAACTTTCCCCAAATCCCTATAGTTTTTGATCCTGTCATGGTTGCCACTTCCGGAGATCGTTTAATTGCAGAAGGCACCGTAGCACTTTTAAAAGAAAAGCTCTTCCCATTGGCAACTTTGATCACTCCCAACTTGGATGAGGCTGCTATGCTGACGGGGTATGAGGTGGATTCGGTGAATAAAATGCACCAAGCAGGAAAAGATCTCCTGAACATGCAATGCCAAGCTGTCCTGATAAAAGGAGGACACCTGAACACGCCGGTTATTCAAGACATTCTTTTCCAAAAAGAAATGCCTGAACAATCTTACGAAAGCACCTACATCAAAACCAAGAATTTACACGGGACCGGCTGTACCCTTTCTTCTGCGATAGCAGCAGTATTGGCCAAAGGAAACCCGCTTCCAAAAGCGGTTGAAATGGCTAAGAACTATGTCAACGGGGCCCTGGAATCAGGCAAAGACGTAAATACCGGCCAAGGAAATGGCCCCCTGAATCATTTTTATAACCCTCAAAAACAGATCATCTATGAAATGGACTGAAAAAGCCTGGGAGCAAATATCTCCAATTTATAATAAAATACTGGAAATGCCCTTTAACCAAGAATTGCTGAATGGTACACTCCCAGTAGAGAAGTTCAAGTTCTACATGGCACAAGATGCCTATTATTTGGGTGAATTTGGCAAAGCCCTAAGTACCATTTCCGGTCGGATGGATAAAATGGAGCACGTGCTGGACTTTTCCCAATTTGCGGCAGGGGCTATTGTGGTTGAAAGGGCTTTGCATGAAGGCTATTTCAAAACGCTGGGCATCCCTGATACCATTGAACCTAGCCCAAGCTGCCTGCTTTATACCAATTACCTCCTGAAAGAAGCAAAATATGGCGATGTAGCTGTGGCAGTGGCAGCAGTACTTCCTTGTTTTTGGATTTACAAAAAAGTTGGAGATCATATTTTTGAGCAACAGTCTGAAGTCCAAAATAACCCCTATAAGAACTGGATCGATACCTATGCCGGTGAAGAGTTTGCCGCATCTGTCCACAAAGCCATTGCAATAACAGATGAACTGGCAGAACAATCAAGTTCAAGCACACAAGAAACCATGTTTAAGGCCTTTGAAATGGCCAGCCGACTGGAATGGATTTTTTGGGACAGTGCCTATAGGCTAGAACAATGGCCGGTATAACTGAGCACCCTTATGACTTGTTATTTTAGCGCCTGGTAAAGGATCTCAACTGGATGTAAGGCCTTCCTTCCTGTCCCATCAGCAATCTGATGGCGGCAGGAAGTCCCCGGGGCTGCGATCAATGTATTTTCTGAAGCCTCCCTTACAGCGGGGAACAATACCATCTCCCCAATTTGCATACTGAGCTCATAATGCTCCGCTTCATAACCAAAAGAACCTGCCATGCCACAACAACCGGAAGGGATCACTTCCACCTCATAATGCACTGGTAAGGAGAGGAGTTTCTGGGTCCAACTCAATGAAGAAAGAGCCTTTTGGTGGCAATGCCCATGCAGCTTGATCCTTTTGGGGTCTTTGGTAAATGACTCTGGAGTAATATTACCTGCTGCAATTTCCCGACCTATAAATTCATCAATCAAGAGGGTATGGAATTTCAGTTTTTTGGAAGCTTCAACCAGTTCTTGGTCCACCAAGCGGGGATATTCATCCCTAAAACTTAAGATTGCCGAAGGCTCAATCCCTACCAAAAGCTTATCTCCATTGACCAGTTCTTTAAAAATTTTCACGTTGGCATTGGCATGGCCCTTAGCCTTTTCCAAGAGCCCCTTGGAAAGTGCAGACCTGCCACTTTCCTCATGGTCTACCACGATTACTTCGTAGCCCAATTTTCTCAGCAATTTGACAGTCGTGATCCCGATTTCAGTGTCATTGTGGTTGATAAACTCGTCAACGAACAGGTAAACCGTCTTGATGATGGGTTTGGTAACAGGGTATTGGGCTTCATTTTTTCGGAACCATTGCCTAAGACTTTCACTGCTGATGGCGGGAAGTGTTCTTTTGGGGGCTACCCCCAGAACTTTTTTCAGAATGCTTCCCGAGATACCATTGCTCAGGGAGAAGTTGGCCAAACCTGGCACAAAGGCGCCCAATTTATTCAGGTCATTGATATAGGCAAAGGCTTTTGAACGGAGCGGAATTCCATGGGTCTTCTGATATTGGTAGAGGAATTCGGCCTTCATGGATGCCATGTCCACATTGGAAGGACATTCGGCGGTACAGCCTTTACAGGAAAGGCAAAGGTCCAGGGCTTCCTTGATTTCAGGATGGTCAAAGGGGTTGGATGGCTTGTCCTTGGTGAGAAATTCCCTCAAAGTATTGGCTCTTCCTCTGGTGGTATCCTTTTCATTTCGGGTAGCCTGGTAGCTTGGGCACATGGTGCCGCCAGAGATCGGCAGCTTCCTGCAATCCCCACTCCCATTACATTTTTCTGCCATTCGGAGTATGCCACCAACGCCGGAGAAATCAAGAACGGTATCATGTTCTGGGGTTATCATCCCTGGTTCATAGCGCAGAGAAGTGTTCATGGGTGCTGCATCCACTATTTTACCCGGATTAAAAATATTATCCGGATCCCAGGTATATTTAATCCTTCGAAAAAGCTGGTAGTTCTTTTCACCCACCATCAACGGAATAAAGGGTGCACGGACCCTGCCGTCACCATGCTCACCGGAAAGGGAACCTTTATATTTTTTAACCAGTCTGGCAGAAGCTTCCGATATTTTGAAAAACTCCTCCACATCTTCGGCCTTTTTCAGGTCTAAGATGGGCCGCATATGGATTTCTCCCGCTCCTGCATGTGCATAGTGCACTGGCTCTTGGTTGAAACCTTTCAAAATCCCGTCCAGCTCATCGATATAATCTGCCAAATCCTCAATATCCACTGCTGTATCCTCAATACAGGCCACCGCTTTAGGATCACCGGGTATATTGGCCAACAAGCCCAAACCTGCACTTCTCAGAGCCCAAGCGGATTTGGTTTTATCAGGACCTATTACCGGATAGGCATATCCCAACCCGCTCGCTTTAAGATCTTCAATCAGCTTAGCACCTTTTGCACGGGCTTCTTCCTCAGTTTTGCCTGTAAACTCTACCATCAACAAGGCCTTAGGGTCCCCTTCAACAAAATATCTGTTTTTGCTGTATTCTATGCTCTCCTTGGTACAATCCAGGATGATTTTGTCCATAAGCTCTACGGCAGTGGCCGGATGTTTCATGGCCACTTGTGCTGCCCTCATGCTCTGATTGATGCTTTCAAAGTGGGCTGCAACCACAATTTCAACCGGATCGGGCAATGGGTCAAGACTGATTTTTATTTCTGTTGTAAAAGCAAGGGTGCCTTCTGAACCTGCTAATAATTTACAGAAATTAAAAGGCTCATTTCCCTCAAAAACTTCTGATTTGAGTAATTCATCTACAGCGTACCCGGTATTTCTTCTGTGGATACTTTTCTTTGGAAATTGTTCATTAATTTCTTTCCTGGCTTCTTCTCCTTTGAGCTCCTCCCAGATCTGCCTGTAAATTTCCCCCTCCAGTGTCTGCAATTTCTTTTTGGATTCAAATTCCTCGTTTGACAAAGGCCCAAACACTGTAGGATTCCCATCACTCAACAGCACTTTCAATTCCATCACCTTGTCCCTCGTGACTCCATATACAATGGAAGTAGTTCCTGAGGAATTATTACCTACCATCCCACCAATCATGGCCCTGTTAGCGGTAGATGTTATGGGGCTAAAAAACAAACCATACGGTTTCAAAAATTTATTGAGTTCGTCCCTCACAACGCCCGGCTGCACTTTTACCCATTTTTCTTCTTTATTGAATTCTATGATTTTGGTAAAATGCTTGGACACATCGACCACAATCCCATTCCCGACACATTGACCTGCAAGGGATGTCCCTGCTGTCCTGGGAATCAAGGAAGTTTTGTATTTACGGGCAAATTGAATCAGTTTTTGTATGTCCGCTTCTTTCCTGGGGAAGGCAACTGCCAAGGGCATTTCGCGGTAAACTGAGGCATCAGTGGCATAGAGGGTTTTGGTCAAGCTATCGAATTTTAGCTCCCCCTCCAATATGGAAGCCAAATTCTCCAATAAAGGCAATAGGTTAGGTTTGTCAGCAATCATGTAGCAAAAATAAGCAATCGGCTTATGTTAGTTGCCCTAAGTGCAAAATAAATGGAAAATATTGCATAAGGTGTTTTATTTTGAAAAAACTGATTTTATCCTTATTTTAGAATCATGGCAGGCGGAACATCAGCTTTTAATATGGCCCAATCGTCGAAAGACAACAGGAGCATCCTTTCAAAAAGGAGCAGGATGGCAGACAACCCCTATCTTGCCTCTACTGAAAGAGAAGTGCTTAATGAACCCAAAACATATGATGAAATGATTACAGAAAGATTCGAAAGAAAAAAAGAGCATGAATTATCGCGGAAAATCGTGCTGTTCCTTTTCTGCATACTGGTAGCGCTTTCCATTTCCCTATTTTTTATTTAGCAATTCCGAAAATTCCCTTTTCTTCCTTTTCCCGGCCATTGATTATATTGCCGAAAAATTCACGTTATGTTTTTCTACCTTTCTCAATTTCTGAGCTTTTTGGCCATGCCTCTGACTATAGCACTGGTTTTGATTATCGTCGGTTACTTTTGGAGGAATAGAATACAAGGAAAGAAAATCATGCTCACCGGAATACTAACACTGCTCTTTTTTTGCAATCAATTTATTGCCAATCTCGCCATGAATTTCTGGGAACCGGAAATGAAATCCATTTCCGATCTCCCTAATTACGAGATGGGCATAGTACTCACCGGGATGACCAATCTGAGCAAAACTGTCTATGACAGGACATTATTCAACAAGGGGGCTGACCGGGCCACCCATGCGCTTCAGCTTTATAAAATGGGCAAAATCAAAAAGCTTTTGATTACAGGAGGGCAAGGCCTAAATCCAACCAATCCCAATACAGAAGCAGAATTGATCCGTGATTTTTGGGTCATGGCGGGAGTTCTTGGTGAGGACATCATCGTGGAAAATCAAGCTAAAAACACTTATCAAAATGCCATTTTCACTAAAAACCTCCTCAGTGAAACAGGACATGATTCGAATTCCAATGAAAAATTTCTTCTAATTACCTCTGCTTTCCACATGCATAGGGCCAAAGCTTGTTTTGATAAAGCAGAAATCCCTACGGATACCTTTCCTGTGGATTATTATGGAGAAGACATTCAATGGAGCCTCCCGGAATTACTGTATCCTAATCCCAATGCTTTGATACTTTGGCACAAACTTTTCAAAGAATGGATAGGATTGTTTACGTACAAAGTAGCGGGTTATATCTAAGTACCAACTTGTTCTTGCGGTGTAAATCTATTCATATTTAAGTAAGATCTACCTCAATACCCTTCACCGATATCCTTAAGTTAAACTTTTTTTGAACCTTTTAGGTAGTGTTTTTTAGTTATTGATAATGTTGCCAGATTGCAGAACAAAAGTAAATGTTCATATCTTTTTAAAAATAACATGTGTCATCACCCCTTACAACCACTAACCCCTAAATGTTTTTTATGATTATCCGCTTGTATACAAGTAGGGGCAAATGCTCGCAATAACAAGTCTATCAAAGAGTTTTTTACCAAAGTATCTTCGGTTTAGTTTATAACAGAATTCATTGAGATAGTTTTGAAGCATCTTTTCTGAAACCATATGGTACTTCTGTAAATCCCTTTTAAGGTTGCTTATTGCTATATGTGCCCATTTGAGGTTGAACTTGCCCTCTTTTGTGGAAGATAATTCGCTCACGTGAACATCGATACAATCTTCTAGGTTAGCATAAGTCGTACTTTCATCAGTTTGGAGCACGGCTTTTTTGTCAATCAGTCCTTTTATCAGTTTTTCGGCTGTTTTTGCCTTCAAGTTATCTATTTTGACCATCTTGAAATATCTGCAGCTTTTGTCCTTTTCTCCAGTAATTAGGTCTTCAAGAATAGATGATTCAGCCATAACAGCGACAGTAGCTTGTTTTTGGCTTCCACGGCCTTTCTTCAGCTTCGTCTTTTCCGAAGATTTTGTTGCCTTGCTTACAAAAGCCTCATCATATTCAACCATATCTTCTAGTTTATATTGGCTGTCACGTTTACCCATTGCTTCCCGGAGCTTGTGATACAGTCTGAAAACAGTCTCGTATCTGCTATGACCCATCTGCCTCTGTAGTTCAAGGCAGCTAAATCCCTTCTTGGTTGCGCTTACAAGAGTCATTGCAAGCAACCAAGTCCTCAATGGTAACTTGCTGTTTTCCATAATAGTACCATTTTTCAGTCCTGTCCTAAATTTACAATGTTTACATTGGAACATATTGAGAGAATTAAGCCAGTAGTGATCCTTGGAATTACAATTCTTGCAAATGACACCTTCTCTTTCCCTTTGTTCCTTCAAGTAATGGATGCAACTTGCCTCATCAGGATATCTTTCATTGAATTGTAGAATATTCATGGCCTTCTTATTTATTTACAGCCAATTAAACACTTACAATTCAGCCCTGAAAGTTATTGACACTTATTGTCAAAGTATAAAATTTGCCCACTTGTATGTAGGCGGATATTCATATCTCATTATTTGAAAACAGTAACCGTCATGCTACACGCAGATCAGCGCACCAGGACGGGTCGTTTTGATTAATAAAAATTAGGTTTTCAATAGTTGATAATGTCGAGAAACATCTCGTCTATCTTCCTCTTCAACTACAGTAGCGGAAATACTGAATCCTGTTTTTGAAAATTTAGAATTAAGAATCGGCCCAGAAATAACAATATTATCTTCAAGCTGTTCATCTTCCATTAGGGATTTCAAACCAGTCCATAATTTGCTTTCCTACATGATGAAAAGCAAATTTATTCGGCATACTCTACTTTCTTTGGTCAAATAAAACGTGAAAGAACTCACCGGAAATTTTAGTAGCGAGAAGTTATTGATAGAAAATTCTCAGACCTTTATTTTATTGGTCATTTAAACTCCATAGGATAAACTACATTTTAACCCATTCCCTTATCTAAAGCGAAATATTTAGAAGGATTGTGTGATGAAAGAAGGAGCACTGGAAATAGGAAAACATCAGTTATTTATACATAAATCGTGAACAACAGTAATTTTCCACCATTGATAATTTCGGTTTGCTCTGCGGTTCCTCAAAAAACCATAGAATCGTTTAACAATTTTTAAGTTCTTCGTTATCATTTTTTAACGGTGAAAATAATGATCAAAGAATTAGTTTGCTGATTTTTAACACCATCTATTAAAACTTTTATCCTAACATCATGAAAACTAAGATGCCAAAAAGAAAAAAAAGAAGTACTGTCTTTTATTTGAACCAATTCATTATGGCCAATACCTATTTCATAGGTTTTGAAAAAAGTGTTGCGGTTAATGATCAATTATCTAAAGGAGAACCGAAATGAGTTTGAGGTAAATTGTACAAGATATTTTTTTTATATCAGGACAATGCTGTCCTAAATAATTTACAAGACAGATGTTTAGCTGTGTTTCTGCAATTTCTATTGTGATTTTATCTGTAATCCGGAAATAGAACCCCCTGTTGGCTTTTTTGAGGAGGTTTTTCATGGTCTTCAAAGGGTTTGTCCAGCCACTTTTGCAGCTCTATTTTAACGAATATGTTCAGTCTGATAAATGCAACCAGATTGGACAGATGCCATCCGAATTTAGCGGTTGCCTTCATCACTTTTAGGAGCAGAATGGTGATCAGCGCGGTCCATATCTGGATCATCACGGCATTTTTCGATGTTCCGATAAAGGTTTTGATATGGAGTAACTGCTTGATGTCCCTGAAGAAGATCTCAATCTCCCATCGGCACCGGTAAAGATCACCGATTGTCTTTGCTGACCATTTGAAGTTATTGGTAATCAGTTCGACGGTCTGTCGGTTTTTTTCGTCCCATACAGCCACTCTTCTGAGTTTTCCGGGGTACTTCACTTTTGACTGCGGGTTTACCAGTTCAATTTCTTCGTCTATCAGTACTTCCTGTGCAGTATTTTCAGGGAGTCGACGTTCATTGATTGTGCTGAACTTAAGGTTATCCTTGTGCCTTATGACGAAAAAGACCCCCTTGCTGTCCCAAATGTTGAGCATCGGAAAGTCATTGTAATAGCGGTCCGCCACTATAACGGATCCTTTCTCCAAAGGAATATCATAAGCGCCTTTATTGTCTGCCATACTTCCTTCTGTAATATTCACATAAACAGGGAGTTTCCCGTCATAGTCCAGAAGCGTATGCATCTTTACAGCACCCTTTTTGGTCCTGAAGGTTGCCCAGTCAAACATCGAAAGGCAAAGACTTACCACCGTGGAGTCGAGCAGATAGACGGGAGCCTTGATCCGTAGTTTTACCCTGCTCAGGGACGCCTGCTGTCCTAAATGCTTCAGAAGCTCGTAATACAGCTCCTTGAACAGGTCAGAGTCCCTGCGCTTGTTCTGATAACTGATACTGGACTTGGATGGTGCCTTGGCAATCCCCAGATGGTTGAGGTTCCCCGTGGCCGAACGCAGGCCGTTTGAAATATCCCTTACAGAAGTACTTTTGGCAAAATGGCAAAAAAGCATGGAAACCAAATGCGTCCAGCTGTCAAAGCCTTTGCAGCCCTTGTCCGTTTGCTTCTCTTCAACCAGTTTCTTGAAAATTGAACGCTCGATTTTTTTAATAATCTGAGAAAACAATGTAATATTACTCATGGGAGGTTTATGTTTTTTGGTGCAAACCCAAAATAGCTATTTTGGGCAAAAAACCAGACCTCTCATATTTTATTTAGGACGGTATTGATATCAGGACAAAAAAAGGACCCTTTGAGATCCATAAGATCAAAATTACGGTAGTGAAATAGGCTTTTGTTAAACTCCATAGTTTAAGAAAAAGCAATTAAATGTATAATAGGTACCAAAATACCCTATTCTTATCCGTAGACCTCCCGACCCTGTCCCGTGTATACTCCGACCATTCGCCGACTTTTTGCGATGGATCAAGAAAACATGTGATTTTTCCGATAAAGCACTTTCCCCAATAAAGATCGAATGAACGAAATGTAAATCTCAAATTTTTTGGCTCAAATTTTGCTAAAATATCCAATAAAATCATCTGGATAAATCAACCAAGGGGTTTATTCATCTAAACCATACAAACTACTATGAAAATTTCAAAAAACATTTTAACAGCAATGGCATTGGCCGCCACATTTGCTTTTGTTTCCTGCAGCAATGAAGATGAAATCCCAGGCAGCGGTGAAGGAAAATTAGGTTTTGCCTTTGTTCTGAATAACGGTACCGCAAGTGCTGCAAATGCAAGAACTGAAAACAGTAACCTGACAATTGAAAACGGTTTCATTCAGATCAAAGAACTCGAACTTGAAGTCGAAGGCAAAAATGATTTGGGCACCTTCGAGAAAGAAATTGAGATAAAATTCAGAGACATCAAAAAAGTCACCTTTAACGACTTTGATGAATCTGTGGATTTCTTCATCAATATCGAAGCAGGTGAGTATAAAGAAATTGAACTGGAACTGGACCTGATTGATCATAGAAACGAACCTTCCATTTACATCGAAGGAACCTATGCTTCCCAAAGCGGGGCAGCTATACCAGTGGTTTTCGAGTTTTTTGGAGATGATATTGATTTTGAAGTAGAAATTGAAGCAAAAGATGGCAGCTACTTTACTATCGATGCAAGAAATAACCCACTGGCACTCTTTGAAATCAACGCGATGAACTGGTTCAGGGGAGTTTCAGATTCCGAATTTGAAAACGCAACCTTAACAGGAGGAAAACTGCTAATCAATAGAGATAGCAACAGAAATATTTATACCAAAGTGACCAATAATATCAAACAATCTGCTGAGATAGAAATCGAATTAAAAAGATAATTGAAGTAACATTCAACAAATTTCAAGAGGCTTTAAAATGATTCAAATTAAAGCCCTGAGATTGGGCTGAATGCAAGTTGATTCGGATACTTACCCAAACAAAATGGAGGCTGACTTTATATATGAGACAGCCTCTATTTTATTATTGGACTGAATATTACCAGGTCGTAGATTTTAGTTTGGGAAACGCCCTTATGATATCAGACAAAGAAATCTGACCGATCAATTTTCCGTCTTTTAAAACAGGAAATCTCCTTATTTTCAGTTCCAGAAATCTCTGCGCGGCATCAAAGAGACTCAAATCAGGAGAAAGGGTAATGACATCTGCAGTCATATGGTCAGCAACCGTCCCGGGGAATTTAGGTGTATTGGAATATTTTCCTTTGATAATTTCCTTTAAACAGTCCACTTCTGAAATAATGCCCACCAAATGGCCATGACTATTGACAACCGGGGCACCGGAAATTTTTCTCTTGGTCAACATTTCCAAGACATAATCAATACTGTCCTCCGGTTGGAACGTAACCAAATTGGTACTCATATAATCCTTCACTAAAATAGGAGGACTTGCTTTTTTGGGCTCTACCACCCTCACGCCTTGAAAACTTTTTACCATAATTTTCTGGGTTTAATTGCCCTAATAATTTAAGCAAAAAATATTTCAATTCAAAAGTTTATAACATATTTAAAAACTAAATCAAGACAAAAAACTATTGAATAATAAACATGCAAATCAATTAAACTGGAATCATTAAAAAAACAAAACTTAATATGGCTACATTACTTGGTTCAATAAAATTATGAAGGGCATCCAATTTACCGCAGGAAATGCGTGTATGGTTTTAAAATCAAAACTACCCAAAATGATATCCTCTTTCCCATTTCCTGATACATCTCCCTTACTGATGGTAAGCAAAGACCATTGTCCTAATTCAGGCTTGGTTTTTACCTCAAATTCAAAAGCGTTCTTTTGTTCAAAAAACAGGAAATTATCCAATCCATCTTTATTTTTGGAGGGAAAATGTGAAATAACAGCAATATCAGTTTTCCCATCCGCTGTGAATTCCCCGACTACCAAAGCACTCGCCCCGTGCATGGGATAGAAAAATACCTCATCAAATTGGTTCAAACCATTATTTTTAAAAATTCTCAAACCATGATAGGGTTTTAGAATTGGCGAAAAATCCGCATTATCTCCATTGACCAAAACAATTTCCTTATAGCCATCCCCGTCAATATCCACCCAATCAAAATCTGAAGAACCGAAAACCGGATCAAAAAGCAGCCAATTTTCCTCTTTGAACTCTCCATTGCCCAAATTAAGATAAACAAAAACACCCTCTTTGGCCTGGGTCATCAAAGCTATCACATCGGGCAATCCGTCCCCGTTCACATCATCAATGACCGTCTTTCTGGCACCTGGCCTATTGTTTAAAAGATGCGGTTCAAACCCTGATGAGGATTGTTCAAACCACATCAAATTCCCAATATGATGCCCAAAATTGGAAATAACGACATCTTCCTTTCCATCCCCATTGAGGTCTGCAAAAGAAAAATGTACAGGGCGTCTCAAGCTATCTAATAGAACCGAAGAAAATTCCTTGTTTTCCTGTAAAAACTGTAATTTACCAATGGCCCAATTGGATGGATCCATGTAGCCGATATGAAGCAAGTCCAATCCTCCATCTTCCCTGAACCTGATATCTGAAACCGGTGAAACCATGGTGATGGAATCTATGATTGAAAGGTCTGCAGGATCAATTCTGAACATCTGATTCAATCTATCTCCCAAATAAATCAAGGACTCCTCTTCATGATAAACTGCTATGGTGGTTAAGCTTGGTCTTTTGTTAGCAAAATGAGGTGTAATTAACTCAAATCCATCCAACGCTTGTATTTTTTCGGATGACCTGACAATCTGCGGAAGACTTTCAGGTGCATTTTCAAGGTAATAAGCCTGTATCAAGTCCCATTCTGATTTTCGGATCAATGTCTCTGAAGCATATATTCCTAAAGGGGCGCCGTTATCTTCCCCTATAGCTACCCCAAAATCATCAGCTATGATCAAGCCCAAACGCCTTCTCATGTCAGGTAATACGGATTTTTCCCAAGTAGCTTTATCCAAAAGTGAAGGATCAGGTTTGAGATGGCAAGCTGAACAATAAGCATCCGACAGGGATTTGCCCGATAACTCAACAGAATGGTTGCTGATGCTCCTGATCTTTTCAAAATCATCCATATCATTCTTTGAAGATGACTGACAAGCAACAACTAGAAATAATACGCCTACCCCCAAAAGGTTGAAAAAAGAAAATCGCATGTTGAAAGCTAAATTTCAACTAAGTTTGAATTTTTTTTCGAAAAGTCACTATGTATTTTTTACAATTTGATAAAAGGAAAAATGAGGGTTTAAACTATCCCTGCATCTCATTCAAAAACTCCCTGACTATCGCCTCATCAATCGTCAAAACCTGATGAAAAGTAGCTTGATCATTCGAAAGACTGACCTTGGGATGTCTGTAGAGGGAAGTTGATGGCCTGTAAGTTTTACAGCTTGCATGTATTTCTTTTAGTTGCCCTGAGGCTTTTAAAAGCCCAATATGCTCTACTTTCGATCCTCCGCCTGGTAATATGATAATTCTCCCAGCAGCCTGTATCATGTACTGGAGAATATTGGACAAACCCAATGCGGCTGTATTTTCCCCACCGGAAGTTAGAATCCTTTTAAAGCCCAATGAAATAAGGGTTTCGATGGCCTCTTCCTTATCCCTACAAATATCAAATGCCCTGTGAAAGGTACAAGGCAATCCCTCTGCTTCATCCAGCAAGAGCTTACAGGCTTTCTGATCTACACGCCCATCCTGATTCAAAACCCCAAATACAAATCCATCTGCTCCAAATGATTTCAGGATCCTGATATCCCTTCTCATTACTTCCAATTCTTCTGAAGTATAGATAAAATCCCCTCCCCTGGGCCGGATCATCACAAAAATGGGAATATTGATTTTCTCTTTTAGATATGATAGGGCTCCCACCGAAGGGGTCTCCCCCCCTTCTCCAAAATCAGAACAAAGTTCAAGACGGTGTACGCCATAGGATGCGGCCTTCAAGGCAGCTTCAATGGTAAAAACGGGCGCTTCTAAAATCATAACCTTCTACATTTTATAACCGGCATATAATAGATCCTTCCCTTTGCTGTGATGACGTGCATAGGTAAACCCCTTCTGAACTGCATATGCACCATACTCTCCGTCCTTATTGATGGCCAGGAATCCAGCCTGAATATCTTTGATGTCTTTTGAATTTTTGGCAATCAATCTTCTGACCGCCTCCTCGCAGGCTTCCTGTGGCGATCTTCCCTGACGCATCAACTCCACAATAAGGAAACTCCCACAAATCCGGATGATCGATTCACCCAAACCTGTAGCTGTTGCTGCACCTACCTCATCATCTACATACAGGCCTGCTCCAATTATAGGGCTATCCCCTACCCTTCCATGCATTTTAAATGCCAGACCGGATGTGGTACATGAACCCGCCAATCTCCCGTCTGGACCAAGAGCAATCATTCCTATGGTATCGTGGTTCTCAAAATTGATGATAGGTTTGTATTTGGACTCCACTTTCCATTCCTGATAAGCAGCCTCCGCTTTGGGGCTTAGAACCTCCTCTTCCATTGGAAAGCCTTGGGCAATGGCAAATTGTCGGGCTCCTTCCCCTACCAACATGACATGTGGGGTTTCTTCCATCACCTTTCTTGCCAAAGAAATGGGATGTCTGACCTGCCTAACAAAAGCTACTGAACCACAGGATCCATCTCCTTTCATAATAGAGGCATCAAGTGTGGGAATACCTTCTCTGTCAGGCAAACCCTGAAGTCCAACCGATAAGTTTTCCATGTCCAGTTCGGTCACTTTCACACCTTCCTCCACTGCTGAGACCAAGTCTCCAGTCTCCATCAAGACCTCCCATGCCTTGTCATTAGCAGGCATGCCATGGTCCCATGTGGAGAGAATCAAGGGTTTGAATTTTTCTCCTTTGGAATTATCCTGAGACTGACTGCAGGCAGGAATCAAACCTGCGGGCAACAAGAGAGAAGTGGAAGCTAATGTTTTTTTAAGGAAAGTTCTTCTATTACTCATGGGAGAATCAGTTGATGTTGAAACAATAAA
Organism: Cecembia calidifontis; assembly: GCF_004216715.1. Classification (NCBI taxonomy): domain Bacteria; kingdom Pseudomonadati; phylum Bacteroidota; class Cytophagia; order Cytophagales; family Cyclobacteriaceae; genus Cecembia; species Cecembia calidifontis. The sequence goes on along the minus strand of NZ_SGXG01000001.1, from coordinate 1,998,640 downwards.
CAATATTGAAAAAAAATTGCATTTTGCAGGATTCTTAGATGATATTTTTAAAAAAGTCAGCAATCCAGTGTAAATTCAAGCTATATAAACCAAAATTTAAAGATGAGACCCTATATTCTGGCAGAAAACAACTGGAAAAACCTAAAAACCGAAAGATTCGAGCTTGCCGTACTCCCTTGGGGTGCCACCGAGGCCCATAATTACCATATGCCCTATGGGACTGACATTTATGAAGCAGATGCAATCGGAGCAGGGGCCGGAAAATTTGCTTGGGAAAAAGGCAGTAAGGTCATCATTCTTCCTACCATTCCCTTTGGGGTAAATACAGGACAACATGACATCTACTTGGACATCAACATGAACCCAAGCACTCAATTTGCCATATTGAAAGATATTTTAACCGTCCTGAACAGGCAAGGTATCCAAAAGTTTCTCATATTAAACAGTCATGGGGGCAATGATTTCAAGACCATGCTGAGGGAATTGGGACTCTTGTTCCCAAAAATGCTACTATTTACCTGCAATTGGTACCAGGCTTTGGATAAGAGCAAATATTTTGAAGAAGAAGGCGACCATGCAGATGAAATGGAAACCAGTTTGGTCATGTACCTGCACCCAGAATTGGTATTGCCCTTAGAGCAAGCTGGTGATGGAAAAGAAAAAAAATCTGTAATCCCTGGATTGAGGGAAAAATGGGCCTGGGCAGAAAGAAAATGGTCCCAAGTGACTGATGATACCGGTATAGGAAATCCCCATAAATCAAATGCTGTTAAGGGAAAAAGATATTTTGAAGATGTCTGCCAAAAGGTGGGACAACTCATGGTAGATATCTGTCAGGCAGATGCAGATGCTCTTTACAAGTAAACACCCTACCTAAGATAATTGGAAAGTTGACCTTGTGTTTCCTGTTTTTACCAGGACAAGATCAACTTTCCAAGTGAAATTAAAAACTAACACGCTTTCCTTTGTAATCAATTCCAATTACAGACTTTACATTCTTTGGCAGGAATATACTGCTGCTGGAGTTTGAAAGAAACCCTGACCTGTTTTTGACTTCCACTTTTCGTGTTCTTCCGTCCGTAAATTCTATGACAACACTGTGAACAGTTGGAGGAATTCTGAGGTAATCACCATTCAATTTGATACTTTGATGGACTTTAAGTTTCCCTCTGTTCTGGGTAGAAAGATATAGGGGCTGCCCCTTTCCATCATGCACCATGGCCATAGACTTTGCATCTCCCGGAACCAAGAAACCACTATCATAGGATCGGATTGGGGTAAAACTTCCTTTTCCATCGCCCAATAACACCAATCCGGTAAATGCATCATATCTTCCAGAAAAGACCTCATTTCCGTAATCATTCCCAACCATCAACACATCCATATTACCATCTCCATTGATATCGTCCACTATCATTCCATTCACCGGTGCAAATTGGGCCATCAATGGCAATTCATGTACCCTGAATTTACCATTGCCTAAATTTTCAACCCAACTGCTTCTGTCATAATTGCCCTTTAAGACCATGGCTCCCTCAAGTTCTTCCTTTGTAAAAAAAGTCTCTTCGGTAATGCGTGCATAATTTTTGTAACCTGTAAATTTCCTTCTGAAAAGTGGACTTTGACCATACAAATCATCCCAATAGTGGGCGGGAACTGAAGTGTAATTTCCAGAATTGTCTTTGAAGTATGTAAAAATTACCGGGTCAATACTGCGGTTGTTGTCAAAATCTTTTCCATATACTGTTACGGGCCTTTCCGCGGATGGATGGTAATAATTATTGGCCCCCAAATTTCCTACCACATAATCCATCTTGCCATCCCCATTGAAATCACCCGCCACTATGCTGTTCCACCAACCCAAATATTTTTCCAATCCTGTATCCGGTAATTTTTCCAATTTGGACCCCGTATTATTGAAGATGGTGATAGGCATCAATTCTCCCACCAAGACCAAATCCACCAATCCGTCATCATTTACATCGGACCAAAGTGCATCCGTAATCATGCCTATCTTCCTCAATCCGGGAGCCCAGAGCTCTGTCACATCTTCTAGCTTCCCCTGATTATTTCTAAACAGGAAGGATTGCTCCGGAAAAGGGTATTGGGCTATCGGAGCTCTGCCTCCAACAAATAGGTCCATCCAACCGTCCCCATCAAAGTCGGCTGCTTTCACAACAGAACCACTGGCTATTACTGCCTCAAAGGCATCCTGCGATCTGGAAAAATTACCTTTCCCATCATTCAGATAAACCCTATCCAAATATTCTTCCGAATCGGGAAGGAATTCAGAACTGCCTGATACCATATACAGATCCAAGTCCCCGTCGTTGTCCAAGTCAAAGAGTACCATTCCCATTTCCTCATATTTATTTTCAGTGGCATCTGAGAATAGATTCCGTTGGTCAAATGCTCCGGAAGCTTGCTGAATGAACAATTGAGGAGCAAATCCTGCGGAGCTTCCAACAATAAAATCCTCCAATCCATCTCCATTGACATCCCCTACTGCCAAGCTGGGGCCAAACTGGGTCAATTTATGAGGCAGGGTCCTTTGGACATTGTAATCAATTTTATCCGCTTCCTTGTGCAGATAATCAATTCCCAATTGATCGGCAATTTCATTTACAAAATGATCCACCTTTTTGGGGGTAAAAGGAAAAGCCAATTCGGTTAAAGCCTTTGGGGAAGCATTATTTAATTCTAGTATCAAGACCTGATTGGCTGTAAGATTTTCTAACTTCTGATATTTTCCTTCCTGCCAATAAATTTCAACGGAAGCAATAGCTTCAGAACTTCCCAACCCAAAATGGACTATATCTTCCACAGCAGACATGTAGCCCCTGGAAAGATGTTGTTCGTGGTAGATCAGTTGCCCATCTTTGGTTTTCAGGGCGATTTTGGCCCCTATTCCATATGGGTTATGTGCTGATCCTTTTAATTTGACACGAAGGTAATTCGGGACATCCTTCTTCTTTTGATTAAGCCTATTCTCAAACACAAAAGCCGGATCATTGATATTATTGACCACATAATCCAGATCCCCATCCCCATCTAAGTCGACAAATACTGCTCCATTTGAAAAAGAGGGCTTATTCAAACCCCAAGTATCTCCTACATTTTCGAAAGTCCAATCACCATTGTTCTTAAATGAGTAATTAGGGATTTTGACAATGGGAATGGAATCCAACAATTGCCGGGCAGAAGCCACATTCCCTACATCTGCCCTATAATTGGCAAAATCCTTATCTGTAATGTCTCTGGGAAAACCATTTGTAATCAAAAGATCCCTTTTGCCGTCATTATCCATATCGACAAACAAAGGAGACCAGGACCAATCCGTTTGATACACCCCGGCCAAAAACCCAATTTCACTAAAAGGAATCCCAGGACCATTTCCTACATGCAGCATGTTACGGACATGTTGGTACTCATATCCCCACTCTTCATTATTGATATAGGTTTGATAGGAGTTTTTGGCAATTGTTGTTTTCTTTCTGTAGTTGGTTTCTCCCAACATGTCCAAAGTGATGATATCGAGATATCCGTCATTGTTGTAATCAGCAATATCAGATCCCATGGAGAACATGCTTTGGTGACGGATATACTCCCTGGTTTTATTGGAAAAGGTACCATCCTGATTGTTGATGTAAAGGATGTCATTGGGCATATAATCATTGGAAATGTAAAGATCAGGCCACCCATCCTGATTGATATCAGCAACAGCCAACCCCAAACCAAATCCTTCAATGGTAATTCCAGCTTCCAAGGTTACATCAGAGAAAGTGCCATCCCCATTGTTTTTGTAAAGCCTATCATTGTTGATGGCTGAACCATCAGTGATTTTCTCCCTGAAATTAGAAGGAACACCTTTAACTTGTTCATTATTGAGGACATACAAATCCAAAAGCCCATCATTGTTATAATCAAAGAATGTAGCCCACATGCTATTCCCATTTTCAGCTATACCATATTCTTTGGCCAATTCCTTGAAATAGGGCTTCCCTTCTTTATCAAGTCCCTGATTTACAAACAGCATATTGGCACGCCTTTCTTTATCGGGAAACATCGCTGCACATACATAAATATCCAGCCAGCCATCAGCATTGATGTCGACAACTGTTACCCCCGTACTCCACCGGTCGGCTGCAGCAGTTTGGGAAGAGGTTGTAATATCCTCAAACTTGAAATTACCTTTATTCAAATACAACTTATTGGCTACCTGATTACCTGTAAAATAAAGGTCAGGCAAACCATCATTGTTAAAGTCTCCAACAGCCACCCCTCCCCCATTGAAAATGTATTCATCAGTAAGAATATTAAAAGTATCGGACTCAACGATAAGGTTGTTAAAATCAATACCTGTTTCACTGGCCGGTTTTAGGTTAAATAAATGATCTGTTTTTTTGGAACAAGCAGCAAGAAGTACTATCCAAGCCGCGATCCATAAATAATTTACTCTCATGATCCAAACTACTTTTGTGATGGGTAATAATGGCATCAAGTTAATGGAATAAATCCTTACGAAAAATGGATTTCCGCTTTAATTTTCCAGCCTTTCCCTTAAAAACAAAGGGATGACTTCAGCCATCCCTTTGCATTTATTTCAGATTTAACAGGTATTAGAAACCAGGGTTTTGTCTCAATTTATCCGACCCCATCAAGTCAATTTGGTTTTGAGGGATAGGCAACCATTCATCTCTGTTTACGGTAAATGAAGCCCCACCTAAAGCAGCCTGTAACAATGTACCATCCAATGCTAAATAAAAATCAATTTCAGCCTTAAGGGTACCCCACCTTGCCAGGTCATAGAATCTGTGACCTTCCATTCCCAATTCCAATTTTCTCTCAAATCTTACTGCTTCTCTGGCAAGGTTAACATCCGTCCATGGTGTATTGTATGTATCAATCACATAATTTGCCGCAGGTTGGCCATTGGACCTTAACAATTCAGAGTTTTTAGCTCTTGTCCTTACTCTGTTTACCAAAGCTCTAGCAGCCTCCAAATTACCCAATTCAACTTCAGCTTCCGCAGCCATCAAAAGCACGTCAGCAAAGCGGATGATCATAAAGTTGATACCGGTATATCCTGGAGTCCAAGAGGAGTTATCTTGGAAGGTACCTTGTTCAGCTCTTTGGTACACATATTTCTTTGGAGAGTATGGGCCACCATTAGGCTGGTTACGGATCCAAGCTTCTCCAGGATGGTCTTGCCAATCCAAATAAGGGATACCTCTTCTACCAACAGTATGGTCTAATCTTGGGTCAAGGGGACCGGCATCCGGTGTAAATGGTTGAGCAGAGGTGATGCCCATGTCATTAACAACCCTATTTGCAGGTTGATTGTAAGAACCATCCAACAAAGGAAGACCTTGAGCGTTGGTTCTAAAAGAGTTCACAAAGGTGAAGCTTGGCTGGAAGAACCCACAACAGTTACCGGGACCATTCGGACCGGTATTATAAGGAAAATTTAGGTCAAACTCGGGGTTTGCATTATTAACAGATCCTGTATTTGCCGCCGACTGATATGCCCAAACAGACTCCTGATGGTTGTCATTGGCTCCTCTGAACATATCATCATAGTAAGGCACCAAGCCATAAGGCAGGTTATTACTGGTTCTGCCATTGGCAATCACGTCATCGAATACTTGTTTAGCTTCAGCATATTTTTTTGCATACAACAATACTTTACCCAAATATGCTTTAGCCGCCCATGAGTTCACCCGACCCACCTGAGGTTGTGTCGGTGGAAGGTTTTCTGCTGCAAATCTGAATTCTGCTTCAATAAACGGTAGCATTTCCTGATCATTGCTCAGATTACTGAATTCTGGAGAGCCATAATCTACTGTATGGGGAACGATGGGCACTTTATTGAAATTTCTATACAATTGGAAATAATGATGGGCCCTCAAGAACCTTGCCTGTGCCTCAATGCCTCTTGCTTGAGCATCTGTAACGCTAGGGTCTTTTTTGTCTAAAAGCCTCAAAACAGTATTATTCCTTGCAATACCTTCGTAATTACCGTTCCAGTTTTCCTCCAAAATATCAATGGTTGAAAAAGCTTCATATCTTTGAATTGGGTTAATAGAAACGAAATCACCAGGATCAGTACCCTTATTAGCATCTCCACCTCTGATGCTTCCCCACACCCAGTTGGAAGGAGAAGCCATTCTTTGGAACCTACCATTTACCTGAGAATATGCAGCTATCAAAGCCGCATTGAGACCTTCCAAAGAGGTCAACTGGGCTTCTGAAAGCTGGCCTACTGCTGGGACTTCCAAGAAGTCCTCACAGCTTGTGGCAAACAGCATAGAACCCGCTGCCAATATCGCCGCAATTTGAATTTTAAATCTTTTCATATTTCAATTAAACTTTATGAAATTTTCGCTTATAACAAACTGTTTGATAGATTGTTTGGCTTAGAAACTCAAATTCAAACCAAATGTGTAACCTCTTGTAACAGGATAGTTACCCACATCTATACCGAAGGCCAAGTCAACGTTACCGCCTACCATTGGATCCAATCCATCATATCCTGTAATGGTAAACAAGTTGTTTACAGAACCAAACACTCTCAATCTTTCCAATTTCCACCTTTGCAACAAAGTATTGGGCATGGTATAACCCAATGTCAAGTTCTGTAATCTCAAATATGAACCGTCCACTACATAATAGCTGTTTGCCACACCGGAGGTACTGAAATTAGCTGTTTTGTCAACTACCGGTACAGTAGCGTTAGGATTCTCTGGTGTCCATGCATTTAACAGACGTCTTGAAATAGCAGCACCTTCGAAAGTTGGGAAGAAGTCGGTAAACCATCTCCACTGTGCCCAAATCTTGTTACCATAAGTACCGTAGAAGTAAGCAGCCAAATCAAAGTTTTTGTAAGCAACCGTAAAGTTCAAACCTCCAGAGAATTTAGGGACCGGAGAACCCAGGAATGCTCTATCATCTGCATTGATCACTCCGTCACCATTAACATCTCTATACTTAAACCTACCAGGTGCAGCCCCATCCTGAACTGCATGATTTGCAACATCTTCAGCAGATTGGAACAAACCGTCAACAATAAAACCAAAAAATGAAGAAATCGGCTGACCAACTTGGTTTCTGATCGGGAAAATACCTCTGAATCCAGGGTTAAAATTGGTGATGAAGTCAAGGCCAGGAGCCAAGTAAACAATCTCATTTTTCAAGAAACCACCATTCACCTGCAATTCATAAGTCCAATCAGAGGAGAAATTACCACGTGTACCAATCATGATATCAATACCTCTGTTCATCATTTCACCGATGTTGACAGAAGGAGCGGCGGCATTAAAGCCTGCAACTGATGGGATTGGGACTTGGAACAACAAATCCTTGGTATCTTTTTGCCACAAATCAATGATGAAGTCCAATTTACCACCAAAGGCAGTTCCATCAAAACCAATGTTTTTGGTTACAGCTGTTTCCCATCTTGCATTAGGGTTACCAATACGGGTTCTTCTGAAACCAATAATGGCTGAGCTGTTGGTGCCAGCGATATCGTAAGAAGAAGCAGCCAAATCACCACCGAACAAAGAGAACTGGTTATTTGGATCCACGTTGTTGGAATTACCCATTTGTCCCCAACCACCTCTGATTTTCAAATCATCCAACCATGTAGCAGAAGACATGAATTCTTCAGAGGAAAGCCTCCATGCAGCAGAGAATGCTGGGAAAGTCCCCCATCTCGTATTAGGACCAAATCTGGAAGAACCATCACGACGGATTACTGCACTGAACAAATACCTGTCATTATAGGAGTAATTCACCCTTCCAAAGAAAGAAAGGAAATTAACGCCCAAGAACTGGCTTGAGTTTGCAATCCTTGTTGCAAATGGCAAGTTAGATATGGTCACGAAGTTAGGGTCCTCAGAAAAAGGGTTTTGCCCCGTAGTGTTCATATTTCTACCTCTACCGGTATTCAAGGCTTCCTGACCGGCTAATACATCAATTGCATGTCTGCCAAAAGTTTTCTTGTACTGAGCAGTATTGGTAAATGTCCATCTGTACACATAGCCGGAGAATTCATTGTAACCGAAAGCAGAGTTGTTTTCGGAGTTTTCGTATTGCAATCTTGTGAATCCAACGCCATAGAAGTTGTCATACTGGCCACCTATAGAAGATCTTAAAGTCAGATTTTCAATTGGATCTACTTCTACATATACGTTACCAAATGCATTGGCATTGAAGTTTCTGTTATTTTTCAAACCGTCACGGTTGGCTACTGGGTTCCTTGGGTTGTTAAAACCCCTTGCTGCAGTACCTGCCCAACCACCAAATTCATCTCTAACAGGAATCATAGACGGCATACGGAAGGCTTGCAAAATGTCGTTTTCATCAGCTGAAACACCTACACCTCCGTTTCCACCTGTCTGTCCTAATACCTGACGGTAGGTAGCTTGGAAGTTTTGACCAACGCGAACTTTGCTTCCCAAATCATGTTCAGAGTTAGCTCTTAAAGTGATCCTTCTGAAGTCATTATTCAACAAAATACCTGCCTGATCTTGAATACCCAATCCCAGAAAGAATCTACTGGTACCGCTGCCACCATAGAACCCCATAGAATGTCTTTGAATAGGAGCCCTTCTAGTGATGGCGTCATACCAGTCTGTACCCTCTCCTGTAGCTGCCCTCACCAACTGATGAACTGGACCTCTTCTTGGATCAATGTTATATAAAGCTCTTTGCTCTTCTAACTGAGCAGGGGTCAAAGGTCCTGGCACACCTGCAGCACCACCAACGTTGATATAATAAGGTAATACAGGTCTTGGACCGTTACCTAACTGCGGGTGACCAAAGTTCGGAGCACGACCATCAATTCTTGCCTGATTGATCTCAGCCAACCAAGTCAGATCTGCATACTCCTGAGGGTTGGTCATATCCAATCCTCTTCCTGGGTCAGTGAAACCCATCATACCATGATAATCGAATCTCAATTTTTGAGCCCTTTTGTTACCTCTTTTGGTAGTGTAAACGATCACACCGTTAGCCGCTCTGGCACCATAAATGGAAGCCGCTGCAGCATCTTTCAATACCGTGGTAGATTCGATGTCATCCGGGTTAAGGAAGTCGGTATTCTCAACAGGCACACCGTCTACAATATAAAGAGGCTGGTTACCACCGAATGCACCAAAACCACGTACCCTGATCTGGGAAGTGGTACCTGGCTGACCGTTGGTTACAACAGTAACACCTGCAATCCTACCTTGTAGGGTTTGTTCAACGTTACCGGTTGGGATAATGGTCAAATCCCTCGGATTAACCGTTGAAATTGAACCTGTAGTCTCACGACGGCTATCAATGGTATAACCGGTGATAACCAATTCTGACAATTGTCTTTCGTCAGGCTGCATGGACAGGTTGATTACTGAACGGTTACCAACTACCTGTTCTACAGTTTGATAACCGATAAATGAGAATACCAACACGGCATTGTCACCTGGAACATTGAGGGAGAATTTTCCATCAATGTCAGTAGCAGTTCCTGTTGTGGTACCTTTCACCAAAACGGTAACACCAGGCAAGCCATCCCCGAACTCATCCAGGATGGTACCCGTCACCGTTCTTTGCGCCATCGCCGTGGCGCTCGAAAGCACTAAGAGTAGCACAAGCACACTTAGACTTTTGTAAAGTTTTTCCATAAACATAGATTGATTGGGTAATAATTATTAATTGATAAGGTTTGAAAGCAATTAATTTAAAGATAATCACGCAATCGTTTGCAAACACTTGCAAAATAATTGCAATAGCTTGCTCAGTTTGTTTCTGATTTCCTATTGCTGACTATACCTAACAGCTGAAGCTGTCGTCTACAATTTCAACTTAAAATCGCTGAAATGCCAGTGTTTTATTAATGCTAAAACGATTTTGTTACTCTGGATAAAAAAGAAGAAATATGGTCATAGGCATCGAGATTTTGGTTTATTGTCAAGTTTCTAAACTATTTAAGTGTCCAATGCAATACAAGGTTATTTTGTCAATCTTGACTATTATAGTGTAATATTGGGCTTTTATACTACTCAGCATCTAATTTAAGAGAATAAACAATAATACAAAAATTTTTTTTGCAAAATGATTATTCGATTTTTTTAATAAAGTGGAATGAACTTAAAAAATTCTTTTTTTTTAGTACGTTCTTATTCAAATAAATCAAGAAATGCCTTCTCTTCGCGGTAGGGGCTAAAAAAAATATCTATAAGTGCCCTATCTTTCAAATACTCAGATCTTTCAATCGCTTTAGCTAAATTTTCATAAAGTACTTGTCGATCTCTGTTCAGCGCCGCAATCATGGCCAAACCATAAAACCCATAACCATATTCCCTATTGGCAAATACACAATCCTCAAATGCAACCTGAGCATTTCGGAGGTCATCTGCCAAAAAAAAGGCCAATCCCATATTGAATAGGTCGATTTCATTCCTCTTTGACTTGGATAGTCTTATGGTCGCCAGTCTGTAATCCCCATTTATGATATCTAAAGCTCCCCTCAATCCCTCGTTTATCTTTAAAACCTCGCTATTTTCTTCCCATTCCAGCCCGGAAGCCTCCGAAATAACCACATAGGCATCGGCAAATTCACCCTTTAAAATCAAAGACCTACCTAAGTTATGTAAAGCGATGGAGGTTGTATTGAATTCAAGGGATTGCCTGAACATCCATTCTGATTTTTCAACAAGCCTCATTCTCAAACCCGAATCCAATTCCCTCTGGGCCTGATTCAAGTAAACAACCCCAAGATTGTTGTAAATGGATTCCGAAGGTGATATTTCAAGAAGCTTGGAATAAATAACCTCTTTTTCATGAAGCAGATTGGTAGACTGTGCCGCATATATAAGGTGTTCTGGGGAAAACCCATCCAATGATGTTCCCGAAGATATTAATTCAAACAAACGTGTGGCTATCTGATGATCAGATAAGCGTGTATTTTCCAATTCAACTTCAACTTTCACCCCTCTCAATTTTGGAAAAACCTCCCTTGACACCTTATTATATGTCTTTAGCTGTCTCATTTTCCTTAACTGAGATTCAAAATCTGTTCTTTCCTGCAGAATATCATAATACGACTCTCTTTCAGAATCGGCAATACCTGAATAACCTCCCAGCAAAACCCTGAAATCAAACCAATCTTTTCTTCTGATATCCACCTCTATTTGTTCCTGTTTAACTAAATTTTGATCGGTCAATTTACTTTTTAAATGTAATACTCTTTTTATAGGCAAATTTGGATCAGAAAGTTCTTGGTTTTCGGGTGACACCAATCCTGTTATCCTTATTTTTCTTATAGGTTTTCCTGGTTCGCCTTCTTGCAGCAGATTCATTAAATCCAAAGGCAAATCTTGGGTTTCCATTTGATCTGACCCTAATTTATATAGAACCGTATACCCCCTTATCTCAAGTGGATTTATTACCGAAACACCACTTGTCATATACAGTCCTATGGGAAAGATAGGCTCATTCGGAGTAATTTGGCCCATTCTTGCTAACAAGGGCGCAGTATTTAACCCAAGCGCAACAATTTTCTCGGGAAGAGAATGATTGACCCCATTTTTCTCTATCACAGCATTGATGACTAAATTCCCTACTTCCATTCCCTCCATGTAAGGAAAAATTATGGTTTGATCTATTTTTGGACCAGAAAGCGTTTCTGAAGATTTTCCCTCACAGAGAGTAAAACTTCCAAGCCTCAGGATTCCATTACCATACTGGTACTCGGGAAAAAGGTGCACTTTTATTTCATTATCCAAATATTGAACTGGTATGGATCCTGAAATCCTTACCCTTACTGAATCCCTGTGCAGCGCCAAATACCTGGGTTCTGCAGTCAATCCATCCAGTAAGCTTTCATATAGATTTATTTTGGGACTGCATCCAAAAAAGATGGAGAAAAGCGAAATCGACAGAAATAAAAACAGCAGATTTTTAAACATTTGATAATGAAATGTATTTTTAATTTATTCAGATTTTTTTACTACATTTAGCCTTGTAAAGGACCAGCTATTATGAATAAGATCAAACTGTTTTTAGAAGAAAGAGCTTTTGGAGTTTGTTCCAGATTGGGAGAGAAATTCAACTTCCCTGTAGACAGCATACGTCTTTTCTTTATATACAGCTCATTTATTACACTGGGCTCTCCAATCATCTTATATGTTAGTATGGCAATGATGATGAAAGTTAGGAAATATTTAAGAAAGATGAACAACCCAGTTCTTTTCGATTAAATTTCTGAATATCGTTTCTTTCCCCTAATGTAATAATCCCAAAGTAGGCATTTAACCCTACCGTTTCCTTTGATGTCTCCTTTTATAGGATTAATAGGTAGCGAAATCATTTTTCCATAGTCCCTGTGGGCCTTAAACACCATCACTGCATGCTTAACTCCTCCTTTCAATAGAAAATTAATTGACGCTAGGGCATCCAAAAACACCCTCAACACATAAACTTTTTCCCAAGTACTTCCTGAAAGATTTTTTTTAAGTGTAGCCAGGTTGTTTCTAAAATTCAAATAGGTCTTTTTTGGGTTGGCATGGGAAAGTGTAGCCCCGCCCATATGGTATACGTTTACATTACTTACATACCTAAACGTATACCCCTCTCTTCTCAAGCGCCAACACCAGTCAATCTCTTCCATATGGGCAAAATAAGAAGCATCAAAGCCTCCTGATTTATGAAACAGTTCTGCCCTTATTGCCATACAGGCGCCTGAAACCCAGTCTACGCTGATCTCATCATCATATTGCCCCAAATCTTCTTCCAAAGTTTCAAAAAACCTCCCCCGACAATAAGGATAACCGAAATTATCAATAAATCCACCGGCTGCTCCTGCATACTCAAAGTACTTTGGGCACTGATAAGACAAAATTTTACCCTGTACTCCTGCCACATTTGGTTTGTCATCCAAATAAGTTACCAATCCAACATCCCAACCAGCAGTAACCTCTACGTCAGAATTCAACAGAATATAGTATTCAAATTCTCCTTTTATCTGCTCCAATGCTTGGTTATAACCTCCTGCATAACCGAAATTAAAATCTAAAGCAATCAAATGGACATTTGGATAATTGGATTTCAAGAAATCTAAAGAGCTATCGGTACTGGCATTATCGGCGACATAAACGGGATAAACTGAAAATTGGAGAACAGAGGGGAGAAATCTCCTCAATGTTTCCTCCCCATTATAATTCAATATGACAATGGCGGCCTTTTGCATCAAAACATATTGCCAAAATCCATTCCGGGAATATTGGGCATCATCCCTTCTGTGGCCGACTTCATCTCCTCTTTAATTTTTATTTCAATTTCCTCCATAGCCTTGTTTGTAGCCGCAACAATCAGGTCTCCTAACATTTCTTTATCAGCTAAATTTACTAGAGAGTCATCCATGTGAATAGCGACCACCTTTCTGTTTCCATTTACCACTACTTTGACCATCCCAGCTCCAGCCTCTCCCTCAGCTTTAAGGTGAACCAATTTTGCCTGGGCTTCCTTAATCTTGGCCTGGGCTTCTTTCACCTTATTCATGATACTCATAAAATCAAACATGCGCTTTTCTATTTAATTCCGGCAAATATAAATCTTTTTTGACGGACTGAACGAAATTGACAAACACACAATTTATTCCGCAATTCCCCGTTTATAAAAACAAAATTCCTTTAATAAAAACTATAAGGAAATTTAATGGCTAAAATGAAACTTTTTTCAGAATTTTTCAGTCCTTAAAGTTCAAATCAACAATCAATAAACCAGGCCTATTTATGAAAACCGTAGAAAAAATCGAAAAGGAGCAGATAAAGCAATTAAAGTTTTGCAGAAAAGAGGTGCTTTCTGACCCTGAAGCCAGAAAGAAGAGGGACTTTGATTTGATGCGGGCACAGGCTTTGGGAAATCTTCTCAAAAATAAAGTGTACATCACTTTTGAAACGGCAGATGAAAAAGTATATCAGGTCCATACCACTATCTGGGCAGTAGGGTCTGAGTTTGTCTGCCTTAAGTCTGACATCTGCATTCCGATCAATTGTATCCTGGAACTGGAATAAAACCCAAAAATTCCACAAAAAATCCCCAGCGAATTTCTGGGGATTTTTTATTTTAAAATATTCAAGAACCAAAAACTATCCTACCCTTGAAATCATTTCTTCTACATTGAGGACTTCCTGTTTACCTGAAATAAGATTTTTGAGACTGACATTTTTTTCTTTAATCTCATTGTCTCCCAATATCACCACATAGGGAACCTTCTTCTTATCAGCATAAGTAAACTGCTTTTTGATTTTGGTTTCATCCGGATATAATTCAGATGCAATGCCTGCCTGCCTTAATCGGTTCAAGATTTTAAGCCCATAATCAAATCCTTTTTTGTCAAAATAGGTGATCAATACCTTGGTCTGATCTGCATGCTGCTCAGGGAATAAACCCAATTCCTCCATTACATCATAAATCCTGTCCACTCCAAAAGAAAATCCTACGCCGGAAACTCCTTCCAATCCAAATACTCCGGTAAGGTTGTCATAACGCCCTCCCCCACTCACTGAACCGATAGAAACATTGTGGATCTTTACCTCGAAAATTGCTCCCGTATAATAGGTAAGCCCCCGCGCCAACACCACATCAAAATCGACATGATCCTGGGTCTCCCCAAAAGTCTCCAATAACCGGAGAACTTCCTCCATTTCTTGCAAACCTTTTAAGCCTGTTGCTGAACTGGACAAAAATCCTTTAAGAAAATCCAATTTGCTTTGGTTGTCCGCTTTTAAGGTGATGATTGGACTGAGTAATTCAATTGAGCTTTCTCCAAAACCCCTTTGATTCAGTTCTTCCTGAACCTTCTCCCAACCTATCTTATCCAATTTATCTATGGCCACACACAATTCACCTTCCCGACCTTTTTCCCCGATCACCTCAGACAATCCTGTCAATATCTTCCTGTTGTTGACTTTGATACTGTAATCAGCGATCCCCAACTTGGAGAATACACGCTTGATCATCAAAAGGATTTCCAACTCACAGACGAGGCTATCGGTACCCACTACATCCGCATCACACTGATAGAACTCCCTATATCTTCCTTTCTGAGGTCTATCGGCACGCCATACGGGCTGAATTTGATAACGTTTGAAAGGGAAGGTAATTTCATTTCGGTTCATCACCACATACCTGGCAAAAGGCACAGTCAGGTCATAGCGGAGGCCTTTTTCAGATACTTTGGGAAGCACTGCTGATGTTCCCTTTTCCAGGTCAGAAGGCTCCACATGCTTCAGAAAATCCCCACTGTTCAGAATCTTAAAAAGCAATTGATCCCCCTCGTCCCCATATTTTCCGGTCAAGGTGCTGAGGTTTTCCATGGCGGGTGTTTCGATCTGCTGAAAGCCAAAAAGGCTAAAAGTTTCTTTGATGGTCTGTAGGATATAATTTCTTCTTGCCATCTGGACGGGCCCGAAATCCCGGGTTCCTTTTGGCAAACTTGGTTTCTGAACGGACATGATTATTTTATTTTGGCCAAAGTTAAGTAAAATCAAAATTTTATTGTAATTTTGCGCTTCATTTGAGATCACATAAACAGATAATACAATGGCTGTTACTACTTTAAAAAGAAAATTGAGAAGAAAGAGGCAAGGTCAAAATACAAGGGTTATCAAAATCAAACAATTGAGCGCCAAGCCTGTAATTAAGAATGTGGATATTGAAGAGCTGAAAAAAAGCTTCGAAAAGTAATCCCACTTTTCTCCTAAAAGAAATTCAAGGCAGCATAAAATGCTGCCTTTCTTTTTGCCAGTTTTTCAAAATTTGACCGCACTGAAATTATTTAGCCCAATAAAAACTCAATCAAACTTAAATACCTCAAATACTGCCACATCATCAGTTTCTTCATTTTCCCTTTGCATGGCCAAACCATCTGGAGTGACAAAGTAAGCCCCATATTGAATTAAATACTTTCCTTTCGGAATAGCATATTCGTTTTTGAAGTTGAGGTCTCTGTCAAAAACCATGATGGAATAATCCCTTTCCAAATTTTCAAAATCAAGTTGAAAGATATCAAGGACATTATATCCAATTGGATAGCCCACTATTCTATAAAATTCATTCGTATAAGGATTGAACAGGAAATTCAGGAAAACAAAGTTCGAGGTATAATTGGATGAGATATCCCTCATCTCAGCAAGGGTAGGCTTTTGTCTCAAGTCTTCCGGAGCAAGTCCTCTCTTAAAGATTAAGCGGTTGTTTTTATCACCATTTCCGCTTAGGTAAATTTTTTCAACCAATCTCCAGTTAAGGTCATATTTATATACTGCACTTAGATTTGGCCAGTTAACATAAAAGAAACCACCTACTTGCTGATACGTCCAATACAGGTACTCAAAAATACCATAATAACCATCTACAAAGTCATCCTCTACCTGAATCCCCACTTTTAGAGATTCATCAGCCCAATCATTAAATTGAACCCTTGAGGGAATGTCTTTTTGAGCAACAAAATAATTTGGAATTTCAATATGGCTTTTTGAGATTACCGGGTCAAGATACCCTGGAATAATATGGGGTTTCCCAAATACTGAACTGATTTTAACATTTATTTTACTCTTTATCTCCCCATCATAATTGGTAAGAAAAAGATCATTGACCTCATTGATCAAAAAAATAGAATCTTTATTGACGTAAGAATATCCGGAAATTTTCCAAAAATCAAGGTTGGGGTCATAGGTAATCGATTTTTCCAAACTCCCCTCATCCAGATTATAAAAATCCAACCTGTTTAAATTGTAATTTAAGGTGATTAATCTCTGTTTGGAATTTTCTATAATATATTGCGGGTAAAGGATTTTATAGGAAGATAAAGAATCAATCCTCAATTCAAACGTTTTAAAAGGTAAAGGCAATTCCAAGAGGTTTTCAAATTGAGCTTTTTTCTTTGAGCAACTGCTACCCAAAAATAAGATGAGTAAAGAAAAGAAGAATAATTTTCGTTTCATTGAATATCACAATCAAGTAATTTCAATACCGTCCTAAATAAAATATGAGAGGTCTGGTTTTTTGCCCAAAATAGCTATTTTGGGTTTGCACCAAAAAACATAAACCTCCCATGAGTAATATTACATTGTTTTCTCAGATTATTAAAAAAATCGAGCGTTCAATTTTCAAGAAACTGGTTGAAGAGAAGCAAACGGACAAGGGCTGCAAAGGCTTTGACAGCTGGACGCATTTGGTTTCCATGCTTTTTTGCCATTTTGCCAAAAGTACTTCTGTAAGGGATATTTCAAACGGCCTGCGTTCGGCCACGGGGAACCTCAACCATCTGGGGATTGCCAAGGCACCATCCAAGTCCAGTATCAGTTATCAGAACAAGCGCAGGGACTCTGACCTGTTCAAGGAGCTGTATTACGGGCTTCTGAAGCATTTAGGACAGCAGGCGTCCCTGAGCAGGGTAAAACTACGGATCAAGGCTCCCGTCTATCTGCTCGACTCCACGGTGGTAAGTCTTTGCCTTTCGATGTTTGACTGGGCAACCTTCAGGACCAAAAAGGGTGCTGTAAAGATGCATACGCTTCTGGACTATGACGGGAAACTCCCTGTTTATGTGAATATTACAGAAGGAAGTATGGCAGACAATAAAGGCGCTTATGATATTCCTTTGGAGAAAGGATCCGTTATAGTGGCGGACCGCTATTACAATGACTTTCCGATGCTCAACATTTGGGACAGCAAGGGGGTCTTTTTCGTCATAAGGCACAAGGATAACCTTAAGTTCAGCACAATCAATGAACGTCGACTCCCTGAAAATACTGCACAGGAAGTACTGATAGACGAAGAAATTGAACTGGTAAACCCGCAGTCAAAAGTGAAGTACCCCGGAAAACTCAGAAGAGTGGCTGTATGGGACGAAAAAAACCGACAGACCGTCGAACTGATTACCAATAACTTCAAATGGTCAGCAAAGACAATCGGTGATCTTTACCGGTGCCGATGGGAGATTGAGATCTTCTTCAGGGACATCAAGCAGTTACTCCATATCAAAACCTTTATCGGAACATCGAAAAATGCCGTGATGATCCAGATATGGACCGCGCTGATCACCATTCTGCTCCTAAAAGTGATGAAGGCAACCGCTAAATTCGGATGGCATCTGTCCAATCTGGTTGCATTTATCAGACTGAACATATTCGTTAAAATAGAGCTGCAAAAGTGGCTGGACAAACCCTTTGAAGACCATGAAAAACCTCCTCAAAAAAGCCAACAGGGGGTTCTATTTCCGGATTACAGATAAAATCACAATAGAAATTGCAGAAACACAGCTAAACATCTGTCTTGTAAATTATTTAGGACAGCATTGAAGTAATTTAAATGGAATCTAATGGCCATCCTTAAGCAAGGTGGCCATTTGATTAAAAGCTTATCCTGGGTTTACACCCGCACAAGTGGGTGCTAAATCACACTTGCTATTCCACCAACTTCCTGCATCCACACAGGCTTTTATTTGATTCCCCAAACAATATCCATCATTCTTTCCTCCGTTACATGAATAACAATGAGCATTTAGAGGTTGCAGTGAAACTGAAAAGAACAACCCAAAAGCGACGAATAAATAAATAATTTGCTTTCTCATGATTTTTTAAAATTTAAATTAAAGATAATTACAAATGGAAAAATTTTTCCTGAATTAATTCAATTGGAGGTCTCCTGATATCAAAAATAAAAAAAAGACCATATGACCAAACAATTTTTAAAAAATATTCCACTTAAAATTAGATTTTAATTAGGAGCAGAATTAAAAACTTAAACTATTTCTTCCCCTCTTTCCCAATTCTACTACCCGCAGGTTTTGTATTTTCCCCTTTTGGATTTCAAACAGCAATAGCGTCCGCATGACATGAAAACCTTGCTGTCCGATTGCCCCGGGATTCATGTAGAGACAGTTCAAGGAAGGATCAAATTCCACTTTACAGATATGGGAATGCCCGCAGACAAATAATCCCGCTCCATATTTTCTAATCTTCTCCTTTACGCCCTTGGCATAACGTGGTGGTTTCCCACCGATATGGAGCATAAACACCTTTAGCCCTTCCAATTCAAACAGTAATTCTTCAGGATACTCCTCCCTCATCTCCAAACCATCTATATTTCCGGTTATGATGCGCAGCTTTTTATCTTTGGGTAAGACCTGTCCAAGATGGATCTCCCCTATATCCCCTGCATGCCAGATTTCATCTACATCCTGTAAATAAGAAAGCACCTTGGCGTCCATATAACCATGGGAATCAGAAATAAGCGCAATTTTCACCATGTAGTGTTTGGGAATGAATTATTGTATAGTTTTGTTATGATACAAGACTAAACAATTAAAACCATAAAATCAAAATGAAAACTTCAGTCAAAAACTGGAAAAATGTACTCTTCCTAATGGGATTTTTCATCAGTATTTCCCTAACCCAAAATGCATTTGCACAGGAAGGCGCCCCAAAATTAAGCCCTGATGAATTTGAGGTCCAGGCCAAAAAACACAAGAAAAAAAATGTGATTTTGGACATCAGAACACCTGAGGAAGTCGCTGAAGGCTATATTGAAGGGGCAAAGTTTGTAGATTTTTTAGGAGGAAATTTTGAAACAGAAATCCAAAAATTGGACAAAAAGAAAACCTATTATGTCTACTGCAGGTCTGCAAGAAGGACCATTCCGGCCACAGAAAAAATGAAAGAATTAGGCTTCAAAAAGGTATACATGCTGGATGGAGGACTTAACAACTGGATCGAAAAAGGAAAACCCTTGACCAAATCACCTAAATAAGCCTTTGAAACAAATAAAACAGAGCTTCATAATTTCACTGAAAATATCCCTTCAAAGGCCAAAGCTTGTTTTGGATTTGAGGGATTAGTTTCTATTTTTACGGTCGCAAATATTGTTTATAATGAGAGTTATCCAATTCAGAGAAGCTTTAAGAGAAGCGATGTCCGAAGAAATGAGACGCGACAAAAACGTCTTTCTCATGGGGGAGGAAGTAGCAGAATATAATGGAGCCTATAAGGTATCCCAAGGCATGTTGGACGAATTTGGTCCTGACAGGGTTTATGACACTCCCATTGCAGAACTTGGTTTTGCAGGCTTAGGCGTTGGAGCTGCAATGAATGGTCTGAGACCGATCATTGAATTCATGACATTCAATTTCTCCCTGGTAGCCATAGATCAAGTGGTCAACTCCGCCGCTAAAATGTATTCCATGTCCGGAGGCGCTTACAATGTTCCTATTGTATTCAGAGGACCAACCGGAAATGCCGGTCAATTGGGCGCTACACACTCTTCAAATTTCGAAAACTGGTTTGCCAATACTCCAGGCTTGAAAGTTGTTGTTCCTTCCAATCCTTATGATGCCAAAGGGCTCTTAAAAGCCTCTATCAGGGACAATGATCCGGTGATTTTTATGGAATCCGAATTGATGTATTCTGATAAAGGAGAAGTTCCTGAAGGAGAGTACCTTCTTCCCATTGGCGTAGCCGACATCAAAAGAAAAGGAAAAGATGTGACTATCGTTTCTTTTGGGAAAATGATGAAAGTTGCATTGGAAGCCGCCGAAGAATTGGCAAAAGAAGGTGTAGAAGCAGAGGTAATTGACCTCAGAACAGTAAGACCTATAGATTACGCAGCAGTGGTAGAATCTGTAAAGAAAACCAACAGATGCGTGGTTGTTGAAGAGGCCAACCCATTGGCAGCCATTTCTTCTGAAATCGCCTACCATTTACAAAGAAATGCCTTCGACTACCTGGACGCCCCAGTAATCAGGGTCAATTCAATGGATGTACCTTTGAGCTATGCCCCAACTTACATAGACGTGACCATTCCAAACGTGAAAAGGACATTGGAAGCAGTAAAGCAAGTGATGTACAAGTAAACCAATCGTTTACTTTAAATATAAAGCCTGTCGGAAAATTCCGACAGGCTTTTTTATTTACCATATGGAATTAAAAAAAACCGCCATGCTATTGCGTGGCAGCTTTTAAAAACAAACAATCTATCTACATTTAATTATTGTTCATGTTGGCAGCTCCATTGCCTTCCCCGCCTTCCTTGATGTCATCATTGGTTACCCCTCTCTTTTTCCTTCTGGAAGGCTCCATGCTCAGCTTACCGATACGGTAATTGAAATTGATCTTAAAATTCATATTTCTCATCCCTACCACACTCTGCTGCATGATCGTCGGAGTGTTCAATTCACTACGGATTCTGAATTCCGAGGTAAAGAAATTCTCCGCACCAAATCCTATACTTCCTCTTTTTTCATTGAACTGTTTGTTGAGGTTCAAGCTGTACATTCCAAATCCACCCGCAAAGCCCTGCAACTGAACCTGTCTGCCTCTTGCAAAACCAAAGGCCTGAAGCTGCCAGTTGTTTGGCAAGGAATAATTGGCAAACAAACGGCCGCTTAATACAAAGCCCTGATTACTTGCCGCATACAAGGGATCACTCAATCCATTGTCCAAATCAGCAAAATAGCCATCTATGCTGCCATTCAGGGAGAACTTACCGGAAAGGTTAACATTGGAGAACACGGAGAAACCATAAGCCCTTTCCTGTCCGATATTCTCAAAAGTGGTAAAGATCACATCATCATCCATTACCGTTCTTACTGGTTGAATAGAACCCGTAGTATTTCTGAAATAGGTGGTAAAGTTGATGGTCATCCCTTTGGTAAAGGTGCTATAAGACAACTCATAATTATCTGTCAGTTCAGGATCCAACAATGGATTTCCCTGAGAAATCTGCTGCGGATTCGCCGCATTGATATTTGGGTTCAGGAAGTTCAAAAAAGGTCTTTGCACCCTTCTATTATAGGCCGCCTTGATCATATTACCATTAGCCAATTTACGGCTCAGGTTTAAACTAGGAACGAACAGACCGTAGGAAGGAATCTCGGTAGCCAATTCTGCATTCCTAAAATCCGCCGTAATGGCAGTATACTCATATCTTAAACCGCCCTTGAATGAATAGTTCTTTAGGAAATTAGTCGTGTAGGAAGCATATCCTGCAGTTACATTTTGGTCATAGCTGAATTCATTGGAAAAGGCGGCGTCATCAATCTGCACAAACTCTCCATCTGCCCCTTGCCCGACAAAATAAGCAAAGTCACTTTCAGCCCTTCTCAGGATATTCTTGGCACCATATTCCAGGATCTTTCCCTTACCAACTGGATTTACATAATCCAACTGTACCGTAAACTCCCTGTTTCTGCCCAAGTTGTTGTTCTTGATCCTGCTGGCCACATCTTCAAAGGTCCCATTGTAGATGCTGTTCACAAAATCATTGGTCAGGTTATTCTGGCTGAAAAGTGAAGAAATACTGAATTCTTTCATCGGCTTTTCATAGGTCTTGGTGTAGTTGAAATTGACATCCACATTGTTGTTGAGGTTTCGGATATCCACATCTCTTAATACAGAGCTCAACAATTGGTCTTCCAAATAGGTGTCGGTCAAAAGGCCATCCTGGGTATTATTCATATTCCTGACACCGAAACTCACGGAAGCTGTCAGGAAGTTATATTTATCAATATCATAATCCCATCCCAGATTATACCTTCCAAACAGCATGTTGCTTCTGGTATCGGCTGACTGCAGAATATTGAGTGTAGTGCCATCTGCATTCGTTACCATTTGGTTATTATCGAATGATCCAATGATATTGTAACCTGCACGGCCAAACCCGCCAAGGGTCCAACCCATCTTACCTTGTTTCAGGTTGGCATTCAATCCAAGGTTTGATCCTCTAAGGCCTGCACTGCTATTGATGTTTAAGGTAGCACCCTGAAGGTTGTTTTTCTTGGTCACGATATTGATGACTCCACCGGTTCCTTCTGCATCGTATTTGGCAGAGGGTGAAGTAATCACCTCGATAGATTTAATTTCTTCAGCAGGGATCTGCTTTAAGGCATCTGCCACATTGGTGGCGACTATAGCGGATTGTTTACCATTGATCAGAACTAGAATGTTTGAACTACCTCTCATGGACACATTTCCATCCATATCTACTGAAAGCATGGGCACCCTTCTCATTACATCCGTAGCATCTCCACCGATGAGGGTTTTGTCATTTTCAGCATTATAAATGGTCCTATCCACTTTTTCTTCAATCAGGTCACGCTGTCCCATCACAGTAACTTCCTGCAAGGCAACCGCTTCTGTGGCTAAGCTGATAGTGCCCAGGTCAAGAACTGGATTATCAGGACCAAACCTAAGGACCGTAGAATTGAAGGATTCAAATCCCATAAAACTGATCTGAACCTGATAATTGCCTTCCCCAAAATTGGCTATCACAAATTCACCACCGAAATCCGCAACAGCACCTGCGACATTTTTACCGGTCTCTGCATCTACCAATGCCACCGCAGCATAAGGTATGGGATCTTCTTTTCCCTTTTCAAGAACTTTTCCTAAAATCTTATAAACAGGTTTTTCACTGGACTGTGTTTGTGCCTGGAGAGGCAGAAAAGCCAACACAAACAATATCGTCAGTAGGGGTAATAATTGGTTTAAAGTTTTCATTGTCTCTGATGTGGATAGTTTACAGCAACAAAGGAATAAGGAAGAAAAATCAAAAAAAAACCAAATCTACCATAGGGGGTATTTCATCGACAAAAGAGGCGGAAAAGCTGATGAAAGCAATTTGAGGTTCCCGAAACCCTACTTTATCCCAATTTTTGGATGATCCGTCGGATGAATCTCCTGATTGGTAGATTACATGGGCAATAGCAGAAATTTTATTTTAGTTTTACCAAAAAATCACCTACATTAAATCAATGGAAACCAGCGGTCTCAAGAAAAACATCACCATCCTAATCCACATTTTAACCTGGATGTTGATTGGGCTTTTGCTATTTGTTCTCTCTCCAATATGGAGTGGGGTAAGCAGACCGACAGAATTCTGGATCAAACAGGGCCTTGAATTTTCATCTTTGATTGGAATATTTTATTTCAATTATTTCTTCCTGATCAAAAGAACCCTTTTCAGCAATAAAACCAAACTATTCTTACTTATCAACCTGCTTTTAGGCTTTGCCTATGTAGGACTACTTATTCTTTATGATGAGTATGTAGGCATGCAAGAAATCATGCATAAAGTTTTCCGTCCTAACATCCCATATGTTCCTAAACCAAGAAATTACTACTGGGACATTACTAATTTATTGATTTTTTACATGTCCGTAGGAATAAGTACCAGTATAGCCGCTGTTCAAAAATGGCAGGGAGACGAAAAAATACGCCTCAAACTGGAAAAAGAAAAAACCAATTCTGAACTTTCCTATCTCAAAGCCCAGATCAATCCCCATTTTTTCTTCAATACCTTAAATAATATCTATTCACTGACCAATATTGATGTAGAAAAGGCCAAAGCTGCCTTGCTCAAACTCTCCCGAATGATGCGGTATGTCCTTTATGAGACAGAAAAAAATCAGACGCTCCTTTCCAAGGAATTGGATTTTATACATGATTACATAGAACTGATGCAGATGAGGCTTTCCAAAAAAGTAAAATTGGACATACTACTGCCAGATAAAGTTGAAGAAGCGGAGATTGCCCCTATGCTTTTGTTGCCTTTTATCGAAAATTGCTTCAAACATGGCATCAGTTCACAGCAGGAGAGCAACATCTTCATCTCCTTGGAAAAAAGGGGAAATGAACTGCACCTGGAAACCAAAAACCACATTTTTAAATCCAGTGAAAATACCCCTGAGGGTGAGGCAAGCGGAATAGGGCTTATCAACACCCAAAGAAGGTTGGATCTATTGTACCCCGGCAAATATACCTTGACAATAGATAAAATGAATCGGGAAAATGAATACCGTGTACATTTAATATTGAAAATAAAATGAAAATCAGGTGTATAGCTGTTGATGACGAACCTCTTGCCCTTGACCTGATCAGCAAGTTCATTGAACAGACCTCCTTTCTTTCCCTGGAAGCCAAATTTGATAATGCCATTGAGGCCTTGGGTTATATCAACCAAAATGACATAGATCTGGTGTTTTTGGATATTCAGATGCCGGATTTATCTGGCATGGAACTCGCCAGAATCATTGATGGCAAGAAATCCTTTACTAAACCAAGAATCATATTTACAACTGCCTATAATCAATTTGCGGTAGAAGGTTACAAAGTAGACGCACTGGATTACCTGCTCAAACCCTTCAGTTATGAGGAGTTCTTAAGAGCCTCTACTAAAGCCTATCAGTTTTTTGAGCAACAGAAAAAGTCTGAGTCGGAGAATAAAGCTCAGGAATCCAATTCAGATTACATTTTTCTTAAAGTGGAGTACCAATTGGTGAAAGTAATGCTTCAAGACATCACCCATGTGGAAGCCTACAAAGATTATGTTAAAGTCTATTTGAAGGACAAAAAAAATCCACTGCTCTCACTTACCAGTATGAAAAACATGGAAGAGCTTTTGCCAAAGGAAAAATTCATGAGGGTGCACCGCTCTTTCATCATCAATCTTGACCATATCGATTCCGTCGCCCGGAATATTATCCATATCGGTGAGCATCAAATCACCATCAGTGACAACTACAAAGATGTTTTCGCAAACTTCCTGAGCAAATGGCTTGGCTGATTTTTTTTGGAATTTATCAAAAGCCTTTATGAGTTTTTCTTTCTGAAAATTTCTTTTTCCTTATTACCGAAAACCCAAAAGGAAATGAAATTCGGAACATTTCATTTATTTTTGACGTAACTTTAAGTATATAAACTTCAATATTCTGAGATTTTCGGCTTTTATGACAGAGGAACAAAAGTCCTTTATGAAAATGGCCATAGAAATTTCCAGATCTGGAATGCAGGCTGGAAAAGGTGGTCCATTTGGATGTGTGATTGTTAAAGATGGAAAAATTATTGGGTCAGGATCCAATTCTGTGCTTTCGACCAATGACCCTACTGCACATGCTGAAATTGTGGCCATCAGGGATGCATGCAAAAACCTTGGAAACTTCCAGTTGGAAGGTTGTGAACTTTATACTTCTTGTGAACCCTGCCCTATGTGTTTGGGTGCCATCTATTGGGCAAGGCCTTCAAAGGTTTTTTATGCCAATACCAAGAAGGATGCAGCAGAGGCAGGTTTTGATGACCAATTCATTTATGAAGAACTTAAACTTCCTTATAATTTGAGAAAAATTCCATTTGAGCAGGGAATGCGGGACTCCGCTAAAGAGGTATTCCAGGAATGGGTATTGAAAGAAGACAAAACCTTATATTAACTAAAAACTGCAAAATCATGAAAAAGGCAATCATTTTTATTGTAAGCATTGGTATTTTGGCCTCTTGTGCCAAAGAAAAGAAAATTGAAGAGCGTTATCTCTATGAAACCGACAAGGTTGTAGATATTGAAACCGGAGATGAGTACATCATGGAAGAAGAGAATGAAATCACAGTGGTACACAGTGATGGTACCAAAGAGGTCATTCCTATTGAAGAGGCACCCTTTTACGGCAGTACTTTTTCAGATGATTATCTGAGATACCTTGAAGAAAAAATGCAACAAAGGAAAGAAAGAATATTGGAGGCAAAAAAGAATCAGATCAAAGAGGCAAGAAGATCAAGGTATGCTTCCATTTCAAATGAGGAATTACTGAAACAATTCCAGCAGGCGCATAAAGATGGCCTAGACATGAGCAGGCAAATGGACATGATCGCGGAATTGATAGACAGAGGTGTGGTATCCTCTGAAGAGGCCCCGGATCTTTTGGAAATTTCCCCCGAACTGATTGACTTCGATATTGAACTGGAAAAACCAATAGAAAATTAAAAAACAAGCTGTTGAATAATAAAAAAAGGTTTTGGGATTTTCTCAAAACCTTTTTTTAAATGTGATGAAAATCACCTTTTTTAAAATTTTAAGGTGGTATTTTTAGAGGAACAAAAATAAACCCTTTTTACCATGAGCCACTTTAAAATATTGATTATTGGCGGTGGGACTGCCGGAATTACTGTAGCTGCCCAGCTGAAAAGAAAAGACAAATCGCTCTCAATTGGTTTAATTGAGCCATCTGAAAACCATTATTACCAGCCCGCCTGGACACTGGTGGGTGCAGGAACTTATAACTTTGAAAAAACAAGGCGGAAAGAAGCTGACTACATCCCAAAAGGCGTAGAATGGATTAAAGACTTTGCCACTGAAATACAACCTGAAAAAAATTCAGTCAGTACAAAATCATCCGGAACCTTCACTTATGATTTCCTGGTAGTTGCTCCTGGCCTGGTCATGAACTATGACCTGCTCCCTGGCCTTAAAGAAGCAATGGAATCAGATTATGTAGGGTCGGTATATACAGACCCCGAAAAATTCTGGAAAATCCTTCAAAATTTCAAAGGAGGAAATGCTGTTTATACCCAAGCAAATACTCCAATAAAATGTGGGGGAGCCCCACAAAAAATCATGTACCTTTCTGAGCATTTCTTTAGAAAAAAAGGAATCAGAAAAGATGCTAATGTCATATTCGCAACGCCGGGTACGGTTATTTTTGGGGTAAAAGAAATAGCCGAAACATTGACCAAAATTATTCAGAGCAGGGGCATTTATTTCAAACCCTTCTATGCCCCAATAAAAATTGACGGTCAGAAAAAAGAAATTACATTTAAATATATCAAACCGGATACGGAAAATTTAGAATCCGTAATAGATCCAAAGCTTGCGGAAAAGGTGACCGGGGACCATGAAATCACCATAAAATATGATCTCTTGCATCTTGCACCTCCTCAACAGGCTCCGGAATTCATCAGAAATTCATCTTTGGTCTATCAAGAAGGCCCACATAAAGGTTGGCTGGAAGTTGACATCAATACCCTACAGCACATGAAGTACCCCAATATCTTTGGCCTTGGAGATGTGGTAGGCTTACCCACAGCCAAAACGGGGGCTGCTGTCAGAAAACAGGCACCTGTGGTGGTTGGAAATATTCTACAACTGATAAAGCGGGACAAACTGGGCACCAAAATCTACGAAGGATATTCTTCCTGCCCCTTGGTTACCGGATATGGAAAAATGGTACTTGCGGAATTCAAATACAATAACGTCAGAGACAGTGATCCACTGATATCCAAATTTGTAGACACTACAAAAGAACAGTTTTCTATGTGGCTTCTGAAAAAATATGGCCTTCCATTTATGTATTGGAACTTAATGCTAAGAGGCAAAGCATAAAACAGCAAATCCCAGCACAATGAGCAGACATCCCATCGTTCTCATGAACATGGGATGTTTTTTTATTCCAATAATGTAATTTTCCATCGAAAATCATTAGCTTTTTACCTAATTGCCTTATATATAAATCTTCATGAGAATTGCGTTTTTTCTTTGTTTTTTCCTGATATCCACCCATTCATTCTCCCAAACTTTGGTAATTAGGGATTGGGAAACCAAAAAGCCACTGGAGTTTGTCACAGTTACTGACATGGGTGGTAAGATACAGGCTATTTCCAATGAAAATGGCGAGGTGGATCTAAGTGATTTTTCCAAAATTGAAAAATTGGAAATCAGGCTTTTTGGGTACAGGAGTCAAACAAAAACCTATTCCCAGATCCAGGAAGAGAACTTCAGGCTCTTCCTCTACCCAAGTGTGGTAAATCTGCAACAAGCGGTAGTATCTGCTACAAAATGGGAACAAAACAGGCAGGAAATCCCTTCCAAAATCTCCACCATAACAAAGGCCAACAGGGAATTGCTTAATCCCCAGACAGCCGCTGATTTACTGGGAATTTCAGGAGATGTCTTTATCCAAAAAAGCCAACAAGGTGGAGGTAGTCCCATGATCAGGGGATTTTCTACTAACCGGTTACTTTATTCTGTGGATGGGGTTAGGATGAATACGGCCATTTTTAGAAGCGGGAACCTTCATAATGTCATCTCTTTAGACCCTTTTGCCATAGAAAGTACAGAAGTATTCTTCGGTCCTGGATCCATTGTTTACGGAAGTGATGCCATAGGAGCAGTGATGAGTTTTCAAACCATTAAGCCGGAATTGGTGGATACAGGGGACAAGAAGATTCAAGGCAGTCTAACTTTAAGAGGAAATACAGCTAACAATGAAAAAACAGGGCACCTACATTTGAAATACGGAGGTAAAAAATGGGCTGGAGTAAGTAGTTTTACCCGGTACGATTTTGGGGATTTAAGAATGGGCAGTAAAGGACCTGAAGAATTCCTCAGGCCTGTTTTTGTGGTGAGAACAGATGGCACAGATAAGGTTGAGCCCAATCCTAAACCGCTTATTCAGGTGCCTACAGGATATCAGCAAACCAACCTGATGCAAAAATTGAGGTACTCGCCCAATGAACAATGGGATGTACAATATGCATTTCATTATTCTGAAACATCTGATTTCCCACGATATGACAGACTGATCCGATTCAGGCCAAATGGATTGCCCCGATCTGCCGAGTGGTTTTACGGGCCCCAGATCTGGATGATGAACCACCTTAAAATTAGTCAACAAGGAAAGAGCAAAATTTATGATCAAATGACCTTGAGTCTCTCCCAACAAAGATTTGAGGAGAGCCGGATTGATAGGAATTTCAATGATCCCATTAGAAGGACCAGAATTGAAAAAGTAGATGCTTTTGCCGCAAATTTGGATTTTCTTAAAGAATGGACTGAAAAAAAAGAAACGAAATTATTTTATGGCGCAGAAATAGTCACGAACAAAGTAAACTCAAGCGGAACAGATAAAAACATTCTTACAGGAAATATCAACCGTGCTGCTTCAAGATATCCCAATGCCAATTGGAGCTCTCAGGCCTTATATGCCAATTTCCAACAGCGTATTTCTTCCAAATCCCTGATCCAATCAGGAATCAGGTATAACAGATTTAGCTTAGATGCTGACTTTTCCCAAAACCTGGAATTTTACCCCCTACCCTTTTCCAGAAGCAAAAATCAAGAAGGCGCCCTGAATGCCAGTTTGGGATGGGTTTACACGCCTCAGGAAAGCTGGATTTTCCACGTCAACGCTTCTACAGGATTCCGGGCCCCTAATGTGGATGATATCGGTAAAGTTTTTGATTCAGAACCCGGAACCGTAATGGTACCCAATCCAAATTTAAAAGCAGAATATGCTTACAATCTGGAAGTAAATGCAGGAAAAATCCTTTCTGAATCCGTCATGCTGGATTTTACAACCTATTACACGAGGCTGGACAATGCTTTGGTCAGAAGGAAAGCTACCCTAAACGGCATGGACAGCATCATCTATGATGGGGAGTTAAGCAGGGTACTTTCTCTTAAAAATGCAGCGTTTGTAGAAATCATAGGCCTGCAGGCTGCCCTGGAAATCAAGTTTGATACCCATTGGAGTTTTTCTTCCAAACTGAACATACAAAAAGGCACAGAAGAAACAGATGATGGAACAAGAAGTCCTTCAAGACATGCGCCACCAATATTTGGAGTAAGCAGACTTGAATATAAAAATGCCAAACTCCGAATTCAGTTGTTCAGCGAATATGCAGGGAGCTTCAGTTTCGAACAATTACCTTTGGAAGAAAGGGGAAAACCCGAACTCTATGCCATTGATCAAAACGGCAACCCATTCAGTCCTTCTTGGGCTACCATTAACCTGATGGCCAAATATCAGCTTCACAAATTATTTACTGTAAGTTCAGGATTGGAAAACATCACAGATGTCAGATACAGAACCTATAGTTCAGGTGTTGCTGCTCCGGGAAGAAATTTTATCCTTTCATTAACTGCTAATTTTTAGTACCTTAAGTGATCCTGGTCACTGATAATTCATAACAAAACCGTAAATTTTCAATAAAAAATGCTTAAACACTCCATCCTCCTTTTCCTTCTATTCATCAGTTCGCAGCTTACAGCACAAGTAGTATCCAATGAACCCCATCAGATCATCTTTCAATTGGTTGATGGGGACAGTACGACCCATTCCAAATTTATACGTCAGCTCAACAATATTTTGGAGGCGGCTCCTAATGCAAAAATAGAGGTAGTTACACACGGCATGGGGGTAGATTTACTCAAAATAAAGAACAATCCTTTTGAAAATCCATTGAAACAACTCAAGGAGAGGGGAGTTGAATTCGTTGTTTGTGAAAATACACTAAAACAAAGAAACATGAAGAAGGAACAGTTCCTTCCTTTGGCCGGATTTGTACCATCGGCTATTCTTGAATTGGTAATGAAGCAGGAAAAAGGCTGGATTTATATCAAGGCAGGAGGATAATTCTTTAAAAACCTAAAATCCGCAGGATTTTAGTTTGGAGATTTGAATCTGCTTGTTTGTGTTCATTTTTGGTCTAGTTCGGGAATTTCTTCCCTTTGATTGAAGAGTGTTCATAGTTTTGAGACAATGGATTTTAGGTTTGAGGATAAAATGGACGGTTTTTTTCCTCAATTTTAATGGAAAAGGCATACCTCTTCCCTGTAAATCTTTATTTTTTGAGCTCCTGAGGGGTTTTTATCTGAATTTAGTTCAAAATCGGCTTGTAATCCTTACTCGTGAACAGTTTGAGCACTTCTCTTCTTCCCGTTCTTATCCACTTGGCTGAAACAGTGATAAATCTGAAGATAAACTTCTTGAGCCTGTCGGTAGGCTTAAGCCAATCAACTTTTCTGGAATACTCTCCAATGATATAGGTGTAAAAATTGGCATACATAGCCGTCATAAGCATAAAGGAGGTATTCTCTGCAAGGAACGAACAGGGCAACTTAGACCAGCCAAAGTCATTGTTGAGTACATCAAACAAGCGTTCGCTTGCACCCCGGGCGTTATAAAACCTTACAACAGCTTCATTGGACGATGTATGTTCATTGGTCAGAATAGCCCTGTAAGTAAATGCATCTCCACTAAACACATCTGCCTGCCCGTCTTTACGCCTGATTCTGGTAATGACCAGCCTGTAAGACCTGTCTTTACCGAAAGGTTTGTAGTCGGATAGGTCAGTAACTTCCATTTCCTGTACACCCAAACGTATTTTCTGCCACTTCTCAGGGGCTATACTTCCAAGGATATTATCCAGTTTGGCACATCTGTTTGCCCGTATATAAAAGCTTTCGGTATGTGCTTCCAGTGTGCGGAGAACTTCTTCCTGATAGGATGCTGAATCGGCTCTGAACCTTCCGATACGGATATTTTCATTGGTAAGCTGCCCAAACATGCGTGTAAGTGTATCAGCCTGCAAATATTTGGCCTGACTGTTGCCATTTCTGCCCTCTACGTACACAGGAATGGCCTGTGAAAATTCAGGATGTGCTATGGAAGCTACACCTGGCTGATATCCATAGACGTGTTTATATGTCTTTTTTGAATCGTACTTTTCAGTTGGAATGACGGTGTTGTCATAATCGAGGTCGTAAGCAACACCTGACTTGAGTAATCCGGTCTTACAAGCTGATTTTAACAACAAGCTGTTGAGTTTTCCATTGATATTAAATTCATGGCTTACTCCACTGGACGGATTTATAAAGAGTTCTGTATCAACAGCAAGCTCTTTGATACCTCTCAGAATTGTATCGGCACTGCATACTGAAAATGAAGGGACCTGTTCAAGTGCGTCTCTCAAGTGAACATTGATATCTTCAGTACAGTCGCCACCATTAAAGAAAATAGCCATATGATTGGCGAAAATGTCACTGTATGAAAACCCTCCCCTTAAGGCTCTAACCCCCAATTGATTATCAATGAGTTCTGGGAGACCAGAATTTTTGAAAGAGTTAAAAACAAAATTAAAACCTCCGAAAGGTGTGATTTTTTCTGTCGAATTCGTAATTTTCATACCGCTTATCAAGGATGTGTGGTAACACCTAAATAAGTGAAAAAAAAACGAGCCGGAAAAGCCTGAATTGAATAAATTCAGCCACTTTTTCGGCTTTTTTTAAATCCGCCCTGCGGATTTAAGGAAAAATCCGATTATATTTGGTTGAATAGAACAATATCCTCTATAGATCTTGTCCCATTAACCAGTTTATAAATGGATTATTTTGAGAGTTTGGCAATAGAAATCGGCCCGGTAAAATCGGCGTTATTGGCAACGACATTTACCTGGTTACTGACAGCTTTGGGAGCCTCATTGGTGTTTTTCTTCAAAACCATCAAAAGATCTGTATTCGACACCATGCTTGGTTTTACCGGTGGGGTGATGATAGCCGCCAGTTTTTGGTCTTTATTGGCCCCAAGCATAAAAAATTCAGAGCATTTATACCCTGACCACCCCTGGATTCCTGCTGCTGTTGGTTTCCTTTTTGGAGGTTTGTTCATTTACAGTCTGGACAAATTTATGCCCCACCTACATATCAACTTTGGCAAAGAAGAATCGGAAGGGGTGCCGACCCAATTTCACAAGTCCACTCTTTTGCTTTTGGCCATTACCCTGCACAATATTCCCGAAGGACTTGGCGTAGGTATTTTGTTCGGGGCAGCTGCCCATGGGATCGAAGGGGCTAGTTTTTCAGCCGCTATTGCCCTGGCAATTGGGATAGGCATACAAAATTTTCCCGAAGGGCTTGCCGTGGCTATGCCTTTAAGGAGGCAGGGGGTTAGCAGGAGAAACAGTTTTTGGTATGGCCAGCTTTCAGCCATTGTGGAACCTATTGCCGGAGTAGTTGGGGCTATTGCTGTCATCCACATGCAAGAAGTATTGCCTTATGCACTATCATTTGCTGCCGGAGCTATGATTTACGTGGTGGTGGAAGAGGTAATTCCTGAAACCCAAAGGGACAAATATACCGACTTGGCCGTATTGGGTTTCATGGGAGGGTTTACCATTATGATGATCTTAGATGTGGCTTTGGGGTAAATCCTTACGGTCATATCCTATTCTCAGCCAAGATAGGTTCGGGTTCAATATCAGTCCTTCTCTTTAAACCATAACCTTCGATAGCAAATTTTCGGATATGCTCCTCCATTTCATCAACAGAATCTGTCAGTAGGAACAGATCAAGATCCTTCTTGTCGATAGTCCCGTATTCCGCAAGGTGCTGGATATATTCATAAAGGTGCTTATGAAAGTCTGAGCACATCAGGACAATCGGAAATCTTTTCATTACCCTTGTCTGAATCAAAGTTAAGGCCTCAAAAAATTCATCCAAAGTACCAAATCCCCCCGGCATAACAACAAAAGCAAAACTATACTTAGACAACAATACTTTTCTCACGAAAAAATATTTAAAATTCATCCACTTATCCAAATAGGGGTTGGGGCGCTGCTCAAAAGGCAGGATAATGTTACAACCGATGGATTTACCACCCACATTCTTCGCACCCCTATTGGCTGCTTCCATAATCCCTGGACCCCCACCTGTCATCACAGCAAACCCCATTTCACTAACCCTCTCTCCCACTTTTACGGCCAACTGATAAAAGCGGTCCTTTTCTTCAAATCTCGCAGAGCCGAAAACAGTCACACAAGGTCCAATAAAATGCAACATCCTGAATCCCCGGATAAATTCAATCATTACTTTGACCACCATTTTAAATTCTTTCCATCTGGTCTGTGGTCCGGCAAAAAACGCCTCCTCTTCCGGATTGACAAGGGGAGAAAATGATCTGGGTTTTTCTTTAAGCATGACTTATAAAATTAAAATGATGGTATAAAAATAAGAGATTTGGAAATAAAACGGCAAATTATGGAGGTTCAGCATACAGAACCGGATCTTTTTAATTAAATTATTCCAATAATCCCCTGCCATGAACAGAAGAGAATTCATCCAATCCAGCTCCTTGGCTTTCATGTTCACTTTGAATATGGGCCATATTCCCCTTATGGAAAAGGAAAGCAGACTAAGATTAGGAGGGCCTATTTTCCGAAAAACGCAATCGCCGGAAGAATGGGCCTTAGCCGTTAAATCCTATGGCTACAGGGCTGCTTATTGTCCATTAAGTATAGGTGCTGGTTTGGAAGAAATCAGAAAATATGAGTTGGCCGCCAAAAAGCACAACATCATCATAGCAGAAGTAGGTGCTTGGTCAAATCCCATTAGCCCAGACCCCAAAACAGCTTTTGAAGCCTTTGAAAAATGTACCAAATCCTTACAGCTGGCGGATGAAATCGGGGCAAACTGCTGTGTCAACATTGCCGGATCAAAAAATAAGGAAAATTGGGCAGGACCCCATCCTGAAAATTTTTCCAATGAAACATTTGATGCAATTGTAGAAACGACCCGGAAAATCATAGACGAAGTTCAGCCAACGCGTACCTTTTTCACCCTGGAAGCTATGCCTTGGATTTTCCCAGAATCCCCCGATAGTTACCTCAGGTTAATTAAAGCCATTGACAGAAAAGCCTTTGGAGTCCATCTGGACCCCGTAAATATGGTAGTCAGCCCGGCCGTTTTCTTTAATAATGGAGAACTGATCAAAGAATCTTTCAAAAAGCTGGGCCCCTACATCAAAAGCTGTCATGCCAAAGACCTGGTAATAAAAGAAAAAACCTACATGCCACAGTTTGATGAGGTTATTCCGGGAAGAGGACAAATGGATTATAAAGTTTTCTTACAAGAACTCAAAAGATATCCGGATATTCCATTAATGATGGAACACCTGAGTTCAGAGGAAGAATACAAAGAAGGGGCTGATTACATCCAGAAAATTGAACAATCAGCCTGAGGAGTCAATCCAAAATTATTTGTCTGAAACGATAATTTAAAAGGCTTAAAAAATCACATATTGGAGTAATTCATGAAATTTTGTATCGAATAAAAAACTTAACATCGCTTTTTCAGGACAAAATTCTTCAGTTTTGAAAAATCAGGTCACTACAACCACATCCAAGACACAAAAAAACACATTTATGAAAAAAACGGTTAATTTCTTAACCATGTTTTCCGTTTTTTACACCTTTCATAAAAATAACGGTTAAAATTAAGGGTATAAAAAAAGGAGTCTTCGTAAAAGACTCCAAATGTGGGTTTATTTGTAACTGACTACAGCCGTATAAACTTTGGGAATTCTGACGCTCCTGACTTCGACACTGGGACACCCAAAATCAAAAACCGAACATTTTTGCGAGTTTTTGTTGACTTTCGTTCAAAAGCAGGGTCTTTCTCAGCTTTTTACCTGAAGATTTGAGCTGTATTTCAACAGTGTAAATCCCTTTTGCTATTTCTATGGCTTTCTGAGGAGAAAGTTTTGGTCCTTTTTCCAATTACTGCCTTTCCAGTTCCTTAAACACTTTGTAAGCGACGAATGCGATGCTTATATGTGCTTCGATCCTGCGTTGTTTATAATGGAAAACAGGCCTGACTTTGATTTCATTTTTGGTTATCCTGAAGGCCTTTTCTATTTTCCAAAGGTTGTTGTAATTCTCAATGACCTCGTCTTTGTCAAGGTTTGTGTTGGTAATATACCCTTTGAGACCGTCCCATTTCCCATCCTGTTCAAACTTTTCAATATCAAGGGCAATCTTTACCTCCCCTTCCATTTTAAGATACTTGTTATAGCCCCTGTTGTTGATGTGGCTTTTGTTGAGCTTTCCTGATTTTAACTGTTTCTCGAGCTTTTTAAGACCTTTCTCCCTGTTGATCCTGTCTTTTTTGGCTCTTCTGTCTGAATAACTGACAACCATTCTGAGCCCGTCCTCCCAATCCAGCAGCCTGCTCTCGCCGTTTTCAAGTTCAAAAGCCAATATCCTCTCTTTACTTTTATCAGGGGAAGCTTTCAGCCTTGCTCCCAGAATAAACTCGTAACCGTTGTCCCGTAACTCTTTTACATTGCTTTTTGACAGTAAACCTGAATCGGCAACAACAATCGGAGCAGGTAAGCTATACTTCTTTCTAAAAGCTTCTATCACAGGGATCATCGTATGCCCTTCAAACTTGTTTCCCTCAAAAATCTCATAAGCCAGAGGATATCCCTCTAGTCCAACCAGCAGACCCAAAACAATCTGTGGATTTTGATGCTTTCCCTCCTTGGAAAAACCACTCTTTCTAAGATCATCTTCATGATCCACTTCAAAATAAAGCGTAGTAACATCATAGAAAACGATATTGATACTCCCTCCGAGTATTCTCTTGGTATGTTCAAAGCTGATCAGCTGGACCGTTTCCTTATAGTTGTTGTAAAGCTTGTCCATGTACCTGTAAAGGTCCTGAACCTGGAATTCGAGGCCGTGGTAGGTGAGCAGGTAATCACAGGTTTTCAGCTTGCTGGCAGGAAAACAGATCCTGGAATATACCAGCCACCTGAAGATATCATCTTGGATTGCGCTGAACCCAATATCATTGAAAATCCTGTCCAAAAGCAGCTCGGTACCTGAAACAGTGATGTTTTCAACACTTTCCAGAACAGAATCGGCAATCCGTTCTTCATCACTGAAGGGGATTTCAAGTGCTCCTTTATGGTTTTTTATCCATTCCTCCCCAAGAATAAAAAGTCTTTCAACCTCAGATCGATCAGAACTGCTTCCGATCGTTTTTACAACCTTGCTTTTACCTTTGATCTTCTCAATTACCTGAACACTGATCTTGCCACTTTTATTGGGTTTTCTCCGAACAAACATGCCTAAAAGTACAAAAAACCACCCCGGGACACCCAAATTGAGAATCTGAAAATTATAATGATCTATATTTCAATACTTTATGTAAAAATGGGACTGACGACTGTCGAAGTCAGGAAAAAGGAGTCTTCGTAAAAGACTCCAAATGTGGGTTTATTTGTAACTGACTACAGCCGTATAAACTTTGGGAATTCTGACGCTTTTTGCGTTTTTTCACTACCAAAATTTTTTAAACTTAAAAAATATCAACGAAATCACCATAAAACTTATAAAAAATTTTTAGGATTTTTTTCCAACGGCAAATATTAATTTGCCTAATCATTCCTCTCTTTACGAATAATTTGCCAAGAAGGATTAGAGTAACTTGAGAATAGAAATATCACAGATCCTCATCCCAGATTACAAAATTGACCATTCAACATGCGACTATCTTAAGCCTCAAGAGAAAAATTTACAGGATAGAACGATTAAGCGTTTTGCCCCCTAAATTCATTGCACTTTTTTGATTAAATTGTTAGCAAAACCCACTGTTATGAAGAAATTTATTATCCTCCTGGTCGTACTCTTTTTTCTTTACTGGCTGGGAACAATGACTGTCCCAACCATCATAG
The DNA here is from genome assembly GCF_004216715.1 of Cecembia calidifontis. Taxonomy (NCBI): domain Bacteria; kingdom Pseudomonadati; phylum Bacteroidota; class Cytophagia; order Cytophagales; family Cyclobacteriaceae; genus Cecembia; species Cecembia calidifontis. The sequence continues at coordinate 1,960,542 of NZ_SGXG01000001.1, read as the reverse complement.
AAAAAGGAAGTAATCCAGTCAAAGAACAAGCACCCTATAAGGTGTCCCAACAGGCTTTGGAGCTCTATCAATCTTTTGACTTTGTCGCGGATCTCCATTGTGATGCGCTTTTGTGGGGAAGAAACCTTACTGAAAGAGCCTATTACGGACATGTGGACTTCCCTAGGATGCAGGAAGCCAATGTCGCCATGCAGGTTTTCACCATTGTCTCCAAATCCCCTAGAGGACAAAACATGGACTTCAATAAAGCGGATACACAGGATAATATTACCCTTCTGAATATCGTGCAGGGAAGGCCTATTTCTAACTGGTTCAGTTTGATCAACCGCACCCTTTACCAATCTACCAAACTTCAGGAATTTGCCGACAATTATGGAAAAGATTTCATATTGATCAAATCCAAAGCAGACCTGGAGAAGCTTATTGAGGCCAGAAAAACAGACAGGAATGTCATTGGCGGTTTATTGGGCATTGAAGGAGCCCATGCCCTGGAAGGCAATATGCAAAATCTTGAAAGGGTCTATGAAGCTGGTGTAAGACTGATAGGCCCAGTGCACTTTTTTGACAATGAACTCGGCGGATCGGCACATGGGGAAAGCGGAGATGGTCTGACAGAATTTGGAAAAGCAGTCATTAGGAGGATGAACGAACTCAACATGATCATCGATCTCGCCCATGTCTCCCCCAAGATGTTTGACGACATCCTGGATGTATCACAAAAACCGATAATGGTCTCCCATACAGGAATCAGGGCGGTCCTTAATTCTCCCCGAAACCTGAGTGATGAGCAGATCAGAAAAGTGGCAGAAAAAGGAGGTATTATTGGTATTGCATTTTTTGACATGGCCGTAGGACCCGATGAGATCAAAGGGATAGTAGCCAGTATGAAAAGGGTGAAAAACCTGGTAGGCATACAACATGTAGCATTAGGCTCAGATTATGATGGCAGTGTAGCGGTTCCTTTTGACATCACAGGACTTCCCATTATTGTGGAGGCCTTGCTCCAAGAAGGCTTTACTGCAGATGAAATACGGGCCATCATGGGAGAGAATGTCAAAAGATTTTTATTGGAAAATTTAGGATAATGGAAGAAAATCAGATTCATAAGGTATATTCACTTTGGGGAAATACACAAAATTATCTAAGGGAATTTGTTTACGGCGGCATTGATGGTGCAGTGACCACCTTTGCAGTGGTAGCAGGAGCAGTAGGGGCCAATTTTGAACCGGCAATCATTATCATTTTAGGATTCGCTAATCTTTTTGCAGATGGTTTTTCCATGTCTGTAGGCGCCTATCTATCTGCCAAATCAGAAAAAGAACATTATAGAAAACACCGCAAAATTGAATATTGGGAAATAGAAACCGTTCCGGAAATGGAAAGAAAAGAAGTGGAAGTCATTTACCGCGCAAAAGGTTTTGAAGGGAAACTATTGCAGGACATTGTAGATGTCATTGTTTCCGATAAAGACCGTTGGGTGGATGAAATGATGAAAAATGAACTGGAAATGATCCCGGACTACAAGAGTCCTCTCAAAATTGGCCTTGCCACATTAATTTCATTTATAACGGTGGGGTTTATACCATTGATCATTTATGTATATGACTACTTTCAGGAAGTATCATTTGATAAATTTTTCTGGACAAGCTTTTTTACCGGCCTTGCCTTTGTTTTTGTGGGTTGGCTCAAAAGCTTCGTAAACCAAACGGATACATTCAAAAGTATATTGGAAACCCTCATATTGGGATTCGTTGCCGCCCTAGTGGCATACTATGTGGGAGATTTTCTTGAATCCCTGATTGTGAATGGAATTTAAATTATTCAAATATCAAGTTAGTCGCTTCGAAATCTTCTGCTCACCTTCAGGAAAAAACCTCTGATTCAAAAAGCTGGATGTTTCTTTCACTTCTCTTTTTGGTTTTGAAAGATTGCTCCTTAACATAGACCTGCACATTCTCCTCCCTGAGTTCCAAAACCTCATCATAAGGTCCTCTTGGTGAAATCAATTTGACAAAAATGGGAGCAGTCTCTAGGGCAATAAAGAGTAAAAGAATAAAATAATTGGCCCATTTGATAGCCTCGCTTTCCTGAGTCAATGCATATAGTGAATCCAAACAGGCGGCCAAACCATCAAAGCTCTCAATTTGGGGAGCTCTTTTTAAAAATTCTGCTTCCCTGAAAGCCATTAACCTGCTGATCTCTGCTTCTAAAGTGTCTATTCTTGCCTGGTTGGATAACCTGGTGCCATCCAATTCCTTTTGGGCAGCATCAAGCTGCTGCTCTTTTTTTCGGGCATTGCTTCCCAAGCCTACAATTCCGCTTGTCCCATCTGTTTTGGTACCGAATCTTTCAAAATCATACTCCTGTTGCAATTTATCCCTGAAGGCTATGGCTTTTTCAGTTTCAGCTTGGATACTATCCTTTTTTGCTTCCAAAGATTGGATCTCCGGAAAACCTTTGTCTATGGCCAATTTACTTTGGGCTATCATTTCCATTTTTTTCTCATCCAGTTTGCGGTTGATCTCCTTCTCAAAAATCTTCAACTCCAAAGGCCTTGAAATTACAATGGCCAATAGCACCGCAAAGACCAACCTTGGAAATGCCATTTTCCATTCGCTCCAAGCTTTGTTTCTTTTCCTCATACTGGAAACTATAAACCTGTCGAGGTTAAAAATCATCAAACCCCAGACCAAGCCAAAAATGGAGGCAATAAGCAAGGAGTCAAAAACTGTATAAAGGGCATATCCTGCTGCCAGGGACGCAAAAAGGCCGGTAAAAAATACTGTTCCTCCTATTCCAACATATTTATTGGTCTCAGTAGGTAAACGCTTCAATAAGGGCACATGGGCTCCTGAACAAAACCAGAAGAAACGGGTGATTGTATGGATTTGCATAGCTATGGAATTTCTAATCAGTTGGCCAACAAAAAACGAACTAGAAAAACAGAACCATCTGTGTTTTGACAAAAATCTTTTCAACTGCAACCAAAACACAGCAATAAAAAAAATTGACGGGGTTTTAAGCGGAGCATTTGAAACAACTCAATTTGATATCTAAAAAAAGATTGTAGCCAACAATGCGTTAAAAAACCAAAAACGGACATTCTGTGTACGGTTTTGAGGCAGGGCATTTTTGACTTAATTTTAGAAAAAATAAATCTGACCATGAGAAAATTAGTATTCCTGTTTTTAATTATACAGACAGGGTTAGCGTTTCCTGTATTTTCCCAATCGAGGCCCTATGAAAAAGAAGTCAGGGAGCTGAATGAAAAATACCGACAGTTACCTTGGCAGAAAGGAGGCATTGTTTTTACGGGCAGTTCAAGCATCCGCCTTTGGAAAACTTTAGAAAAGGACTTTCCTAGAAATTCAATTATTAATACCGGCTTCGGAGGTTCTCAAACCCATCACTTATTGGAATTTATTGATGATTTAGTGATCCAATATTCCCCGTCAAAGGTTTTTATATATGAAGGCGACAATGACATCCATGCGGGAAAATCAAGTCGGCAAATAATCGAAGAACATTTTGAGATCATCTCCAAAGTAATGGAAAGCCTTCCAGATGCCAAATTCTATATCATCAGTGCCAAACCCAGCCCCTCCAGATGGGAATTGAAAGGGGCTTATTTGCAATTGAAGCAGGAAATGCAACAATTCTGTGCTTCCCAAGACCAGGTCACCTTCATTGATGTCTGGACACCTATGTTGGACAAGGCAGGAAATCCCAATCCCAAACTTTTTGTGGAAGACAATCTCCATATGAACGACAAAGGCTACAAAATCTGGAAAAAGGCTATTAAGCCTCACATGAAATAACCAGCCAAGCTAACCATCACACCATCCTCAAATTAAAAATTATGTCAAGAGCAAATCTAATCAATCTCGGTATCCAGATCGTCCCAAAAAGCAAAACCTTGGACAGTTACGCCCTGGTAGATAAAGCAATAGAAGTGATCCGAAATTCAGGGATCAAACACGTGGTTACACCGTTTGAGACCGTTATGGAGGGAACGCAGGAAGAATTGATGGCTATTGCACAACAGGCCCAGCAGGCCGTCATGGATGCAGGTGCGGACGAAGTGCTGGTCTATTACCGCATACAGGTAAGGAAAAATGAAGATGTAACCATAGGGGAAAAGACGGATAAGTTTAAATCAATTTGAGCAAGAAGAAGCATTAAAATGAAACAAATCCCGTCATTTTTTTATTAATTTATAGTCAAGAGGTTCATTTTGTATCAAATATACCTAAAAACCAGTCTTTTTATGCTTAAGTACAAATATCATTACCAATCCCTTCTGCTTATTTTCTTGTCCATTTTACCCCTTTTGAGTTTCGGGCAAATCAAATCAATTTATTACAATGTACTGGCCAATGAATTGAATAATAGTAACCCTATTCCCTCTGAAGAACCATTTTTCGTAAAAGGTAGACTTCCATCTGGAATTGAGATGGTCAAAGTATCCGTCAATCGTGCCGGAAAAAATGAAAACCGGGCTATTTTTTACGAATGGAAGAAACCTTTTGATTTTGAGGTTAGTGAATATGAACTCTTTATTTCCAATCCTCTGAGAAATAATGAACGCTATGATTTCGAATTCTTTTTTTATGGCAGGGCCGAGGAGCAACAAATGCAAAAGGTCATGACTGCCCTACACCGAAACCTTGAGGCCTACATTAGGGCCAATATGGAAGTCAAAAGCAATGGCATTAAAACCAACCATTCAGATCCTGTACTCTTGTCCCAAATGAATCAAATTGTAAATGATGGACTAAGGGACTATCAGCACTTTTTAGGCCGGGAATTTCAGGGTTTCAGCGAAATCGTACGGCAGAAACTCGATCAAAAAGAGCGCTTGAAGTTAAGAAGAGCCCGCTTCAATGTCCTGGGAAGAAATAGAGAGGACAATGCAAAAGCAGCCTATGCAGAGCAATACATTCAGGAATTGATCCAATTGGTGCAAAATGAAAGTAGCCAATATCTGGACAAAAGCCTTCTTGCCTTGGTAGACATCAGGACCATTTCCAACTACCCCACTGAAAAAAGGGCAAATGTTCTTCCCCTCAATATTGGGTATGCCACTATCCCCTTGAAAAGAGAACTCCCAACTACAGAGTACCTCCACGGTCCTTATGTAGGACTGTCCCTCCCCTTGGGCAACAAGGCCTTCACGAAATTTCTCGGAAATGCATCTTTTTCCACAGGGATCTTTTTGACCAATTTTGAAAGCAGCCAGGGAGACCGTGTAACGGGTGATTTGATAGGTCTGCCCATCTATGCCGGGCTTGGGTATAAAATGTTCCAAGTGTTTAGATTGAATGTAGGTGCGGTGATGTTAAATGTTGAACCGGCCAATAACATCAGCAGCTCCAATACTTTCATCCAGCCTTTTGCTGGAATTAGTCTGGAGTTCAATTTATGGTTGGGGCTTAAAGAAAGGAGGTAAGGATGCGCCGGATGCTGACTTTTCTTTTCCTGTATTTTTTGATTCAACTTGCTTCTACTGCTCAGCAAAAAGACTTTAAATGGAGATTGGGCCTTAGTGGAGGCTACACCAATTATTATGGGGATCTGAGCCCGCATACCGTGCGTGGTATTTCCAATTGGGACGCCATCCATCATTTACTGTATTTTAACGAAAACTATTTTGACAGACCTTCTTTCAAAGTCAGTCTTGAGCGACAGTTAAGCCCTACGATTGGATTGATGTTAAGCTATGGTCAATATCAATTTGCCATGAGCGACAGGTATGTCAGAAGGGATGGAACACTTTGGACAGAAGCCCCTAATTTTGCGAGAGGGTTGAATTTCCAGAACAACACCCGTGATCTTGGATTTTCTTTTGTCATTAAATCAGACAATGACAAGTTTCTTCCTTCAAGGTCTTTAATTGCACCTTACTTTACAATTGGTTTTGGAATCTTAGATTTTCAGGTCAGAGGTGATCTTCTGAATGACCAGGGACAGCGATACAATCATAACTCTAATCAAATCATTCACAATGGCATTTATGAAACAGACCTTCATGCTTTAGTGACCGAAAATGGCTATGATTTAAGAACGCCCTACACCAATCTTGGATTGGGATTTAGAATAAAACTGGGTCCGAGATTAGAACTTTTTGCGCAAACAGACCTGATTTATAGTTTTTCGGATTACTTGGATGATGTAAGTGGCAAGTACCGGACTTCATATGACAATGACTTTCAGGCTTATGCTTCCAGGCCGGGAACCAATACAGTTGACCCCAATAATCCTTTTCGGGGAAACCCCAATTTAAGGAATGACTGGATCCTCTATCATGGGGTAGGTATCAGGTTTAACTTTGGAATTAGCAAGCGTGCCTTCCAAGCGCCAAGGATAAGCACATTCCCCCATCAAGCGCAAAATTCCAGTCCACTTACTTTTCCATCCCCTCCAAATGAGCAACAAGTAATTGAGAATAAAGGAGCTATTAATATCGAGGAACGTTTAACCATTCTGGAAAATCAGCAAACCTGGTTAAACAGGAAGGCTGACAGCATTTCTTACCGTACACAAGTTTTGATCTGGGATTCTGAAATCAATAAAAGAGAAAACAAACTTAGAGCAATTGACAACCGAAGGAAAACCTTATTGGATATTTCAAAAACCTTCCAGAATCAAATGGATGATCTTCAAATGAACAAGCACTTGGAAGAAAGCCTGAGAGATTCTTTGCTTAAAGCATACCGGTTCAGTGATTACAACCTGCGCTATAGTCTCGATTCCATCAGCAGAAGAGAAAAGGAATTCAAAACCGAAATTGACAGCATTGGCCGATTGAAATCCAATTACCACTTACTGACCGGTCAGTTTTTTGCAACAGCAAAGGATTCAACTTATTCTGAATATGCTGATAACAGACCTATGGGTCAGGGCCAAGCCAAAAGATCAATAAATACTTCTGAAGGACCAACTTACGCTGGCGCAGAAGAAAGAAGGGGAGTTTCCCAGGTTCAAAGAAGCGCAACAGAACCAAGAGAGGAAAGGAGAACCGATGCGAATTTTCAAAGAGAGGGCAGCAACACGGAAGAAATGAGAAGGTTGCAACAAGAAAACCAATACCTGAGGTATCAAAGGGACCAGCTCCTGATCAATCAATCATATCTTCGTCAGGATAGATCAAGAAACAACACTAGACCTGATAGGCTAGTTGTTATCGACAGGGGAATGCGCAATGACCGGATGGTCGTGGAAAACCAATCGCAAAATCAAGGTAGAAAGCGATGGTGGTGGCCATTTGGTGCAGCCGGAGGAGCTGTTGTAGCTGCAGCTGTTATAGATAATGAAGACTCCAATCCAAAAAAAGTTGACGACACGCCATTTGTGGTAAGGGGTAATGAGGAACTGATCATACCAGAAAGATTTTCCCTTAATACTAATCTGGCTGACAGCCTTAGCAGAATTGACCTGGGTGCTATTTTCCGGAACAGCTCACCGGATAATCTTGTCCAAACACCAAGCAGAGAAGATACGCTGGTCAATCAATTTACTTTGGGCAGACAAGAGGGTATTCAACTACTGCCACCTAAAATAATGGTCTTTTTCCAAACCAATCAACGGGAACCTGATGAGGTAGAATTAAGAAAATTAGCAAGCTTGGTGGATTTTGTAAAAGAAAATGAGGGTTTTCAAATCGTGCTTTCCGGCTTTGCAGACAATACCGGAAATATCAATTACAACCTCAAACTTGCTGATGACCGCATGCAGGCTGTGGGCAAAGCTTTAAAGGAAAACTATGGACTGGAAGCTTCACAAATACGGTTTGAGCAAGGAGGCCAGGTTATCCGCGGGACACAAAGGGTTTCCAATGATCAGGATCGGCGGGTAGAAGCCAGGGTCGAACCAACAAATCTCCCATAAGATGAATTCAGCTTACCCATCCTTCCACCCCAAATTATTTGTGCTCTTCAGGTTATTGGATATGCTTTCTTTTTGACCAATTATCAAAATTGATCCCATAACCCATAAATAGTCCAAGGTATGAACCTCTGTTATTCACGTTGAAATTGCTCCCTTCCCATTTTTCCCGATATAAGTTTGAAACCCCAAACTGTTGTCTTACACCAAAAACAAAATAATTGTTGCGTTTATTGTACAACTTTATCCCTGCCTCTGTCCTAAAAACAGGGCTTAGAGCCAATTTCTGGTTCTCAGCTGATTGTGCGCCTTGATGGGTGTCAAAATATCGGTTGGTAGCTACACCTATCGAAGGCTGTATAAAGAATCCATATTCCCCTTTATCCCAATTGTACCGGGCACCAAGTGCATAAACCCCATATTCTTCCCCTATTATGGACTTACCGAATCCAGATCCTTCTGGATAATTTTCCGAAAAAGGAACCCTTAGCCACTCAGCTTGAACGCTTAACTGCCACCGTGCTGCCATTCTTGTCAAAAAATTGACCCCCAAATGAAAATCCAAAGGAGACTGAATAGTCGCCGATGGATCAGTGGTTAATTTTTCAGCTTCAAAAAATGATTGATTCCCTCCTCCATACAACTCCAAATTGAATTTGCCCTGTGCGTAAAGCTCAGTTGAACCAATAAAACCCAAAACAAATAAGATACAGATGTGAAAATTTTTCATGATATAAATGAGGTTAGCTGTACAAATATGAAAAATTTTGAATTATTAAGCCTTTCGATACAACTTAACAAATGTTAATCCCTTAGTTAAAAAATGTAAATTAAAGCATACTTTATTTTCAACCTGAATACAAAATCAAGCATGTCAATCAATTTTTTCTCAGCAGTATTGTAGCAGTTCACATAGTTTCAGCGTCTTATATAAAAAAAATGACCATGAAAGCCTTAATCACCATCAAAGCATCTGGGAAAAAAATATTGGGATTTCTATTCTTTCTAATCATAACAGCTGGCTGCCTTCCCAGTGAAGATCCGCTCACCGGCCGGGTAGAGCCCAATTTGAGAGCACTCAGTGCAACAGAGGAAAGGCTTTCGCAATCAAGCACCAAATTTGCCATCGACCTTTTTCAGCAGATCGGAAACAAGGAATCAGAGAAAAACCTTTTTTTCAGCCCATTCAGTATCCATCAGGCCTTGTCTATGACCATGAACGGAAGCCAAGGAGAGATCTTGGAGGAATTTAAAAATGTTTTAAGATACCAAGGACTTAGCCTGGATGAGGCCAACCAAGGTTCCAAAGAACTGACCGAGTTTTTATTGCAATTGGACCCCAAAGTAAAATTGGCCATAGCCAATGCGATCTGGTACAAACAAGGTTATCAAGTCTACGCTCCATTCAAAGAAATTGCCCAAAGGTATTACCATGCAGAGGTTGCTGCACTGGATATGGGCAACCCAAATGCTGTCAATGTCATTAACAATTGGATTGCCCGGCAAACCAACAATCTCATCAGAGATATGCTCGACAATATCCCTGAAAATGCAGTGATGTACCTGGTCAATGCCATTTACTTCAAGGCGGATTGGACATACAATTTCCCGAAAGCAAACACCAAAAAAGAAAAATTCTTTCCGTACAATGGCCAGGAAGTGATGGTTGACATGATGGATCTTGGCAAAGCAGCTGGATTCAGATCTTATGGCACGGCAGATTATGGCTACCTAGAAATCCCTTACAGTTCAGGCCAGTACAACATGGGTGTACTGATTGGACAAGAAGGAAATACGGCAGCATTAGCTTCTTATTTGACCTTAGAAAACCTGGAGAAATGGAAAAAAGATGCAAGGGATATCAATTTAATTTTGAAAATGCCCAAATTCAAAATTCAGTACAGAATACCCAATATGGCAGAAGACCTTATGGCTTTAGGACTGGAAAAACCATTTGATTACCACCCTGATAATTTCACCAAACTTTTTTCCAACCCAACTAATTATCTTAAAATCAATAGGGTGATCCATGAGGCTTTGATCGAGGTGGATGAAAAGGGTACTGAAGCAGCTGCCGCCACAATTGTAGAAATCGTGGAGAGAATAAATATGGGTCCATCAGAACCTGTTGTTTTAACATTGGATAGGCCCTTTATCTTTTTTATCCAAGAAAAACACAGCGGTGCTATCTTGTTTATGGGCAAATTAGAGAATCCTATTGAATAGTAATCTATTGGAATGGCTTGGGATATCCTGCTGACCGCAACTTGAACCATCTTATTTTAACATGGCCATCTTTTTCTGCTTATCCAAAATATTCAAAGGCAACTTCCAGCCGAAATCAAATCTAAAACCATTTAGTGTGGCTTCCTGATTGAATTGATAATTTATTCCTTCAATAAGGTAATCAACCGAAATGTTACTGATTACCGGTGATCCAAAATTCCTGGTAACATTCAAACTCATAAAGCTGGAATTGAAAACCTGGAATTCTAAATGCATGCCAGCATTGAACAAAAAATGCTTTCGAATTTCAATTGGAATACTTTTAACAACCCCGGCAACACCAATTTGGGTTTGATCATTAAAAATCACACTACCGTTAGACCTAAAGGTAAAATCCCTCGTTAGGGTGTTGTCACTTAGCAGAACAGAAGTCCCAAAACTAGGACCAAATCGCACAGTTTTCCAATCTGAGAGCGGTATATCGTATTTAAAGGTAATGGGAACATGAGGGGTATTGATTCCATAAACAATCCATTCATTCCAAACAAAACTACCATGGTCTATAGCAATAGGATTCCCTGCTGAAAACTGACCATAACCAGCTTCTAAGGAGTAATTGTTCCACTTGTATCCAAATACAAGGCTAAATTGGCCACTACTGTTAAAATAAATATCCTGTTCGGGAGTTGTCGGCTGCTTTATTCTAAAGCCTCCATAAGCCATCAGGTAAAAACCATCTGCATTGGACAGGTCATTTTTGATCATTTTGTTTCAATACCGTCCTAAATAAAATATGAGAGGTCTGGTTTTTTGCCCAAAATAGCTATTTTGGGTTTGCACCAAAAAACATAAACCTCCCATGAGTAATATTACATTGTTTTCTCAGATTATTAAAAAAATCGAGCGTTCAATTTTCAAGAAACTGGTTGAAGAGAAGCAAACGGACAAGGGCTGCAAAGGCTTTGACAGCTGGACGCATTTGGTTTCCATGCTTTTTTGCCATTTTGCCAAAAGTACTTCTGTAAGGGATATTTCAAACGGCCTGCGTTCGGCCACGGGGAACCTCAACCATCTGGGGATTGCCAAGGCACCATCCAAGTCCAGTATCAGTTATCAGAACAAGCGCAGGGACTCTGACCTGTTCAAGGAGCTGTATTACGGGCTTCTGAAGCATTTAGGACAGCAGGCGTCCCTGAGCAGGGTAAAACTACGGATCAAGGCTCCCGTCTATCTGCTCGACTCCACGGTGGTAAGTCTTTGCCTTTCGATGTTTGACTGGGCAACCTTCAGGACCAAAAAGGGTGCTGTAAAGATGCATACGCTTCTGGACTATGACGGGAAACTCCCTGTTTATGTGAATATTACAGAAGGAAGTATGGCAGACAATAAAGGCGCTTATGATATTCCTTTGGAGAAAGGATCCGTTATAGTGGCGGACCGCTATTACAATGACTTTCCGATGCTCAACATTTGGGACAGCAAGGGGGTCTTTTTCGTCATAAGGCACAAGGATAACCTTAAGTTCAGCACAATCAATGAACGTCGACTCCCTGAAAATACTGCACAGGAAGTACTGATAGACGAAGAAATTGAACTGGTAAACCCGCAGTCAAAAGTGAAGTACCCCGGAAAACTCAGAAGAGTGGCTGTATGGGACGAAAAAAACCGACAGACCGTCGAACTGATTACCAATAACTTCAAATGGTCAGCAAAGACAATCGGTGATCTTTACCGGTGCCGATGGGAGATTGAGATCTTCTTCAGGGACATCAAGCAGTTACTCCATATCAAAACCTTTATCGGAACATCGAAAAATGCCGTGATGATCCAGATATGGACCGCGCTGATCACCATTCTGCTCCTAAAAGTGATGAAGGCAACCGCTAAATTCGGATGGCATCTGTCCAATCTGGTTGCATTTATCAGACTGAACATATTCGTTAAAATAGAGCTGCAAAAGTGGCTGGACAAACCCTTTGAAGACCATGAAAAACCTCCTCAAAAAAGCCAACAGGGGGTTCTATTTCCGGATTACAGATAAAATCACAATAGAAATTGCAGAAACACAGCTAAACATCTGTCTTGTAAATTATTTAGGACAGCATTGATTTTGTTTTGGTTATAATAGCGCTTGGGAATTTTTCTTTTATGCCTACTCCAATTGGAAGTATTGATTCCATAGCCTAAAAAAGCAGAAGCAAAAGACCCCTTAGATGTAACCTGATGCACCCCTGGCCTTCCGTCTAAGCCAAATATTGGAGCATTCAATTGCTGGAAATTATATAATCCCTGCTGATAGCGAAGCCCGGCGGTGAAGTAATTTTCTTTTCGGTTTAGTATTTTATATCCAACTTCAGCGTTTAACCCCAAACCTAAAGTATTTATGACCATTCCGGTTTCTAATCCATCTATTGGATCCTCGGTAACAGTGGGGTTAAAAGCTGGCGGAGGAAAAATTAAACTTGACCCAAGCTGCCAGAAAAACCCAGTCTGATTTGGTTTAAAATAGGTTTTTCGTAAGACAAATCCCATTTGAAAAACATTGTCTCCCAGAAAGGACAATGAACTTACTGTATCATACAAAAATGTCCTCCAATGGTTTCTCTTTACCAAATCGAACTGAACCCCTAGCTCTAAATCATTCCCCAATTCATAAAACCCTCTCAAACTCCCCTGCCAGGCCCATTTGGTGTTAGACCTGAAATAGGGTTCAAAAGCAGAATTCTCATAACTTAAAAAGGAACGGGATGGACCTCCTGATATTTCTATATGAAAATTACGCTGAGCCATAGCGCTAAAAAGGACAGCCCAGAAAAAGATGGCAAGCAAAAACAGCTTTTTCATCATGAGACTTAAAATACTAATATACAACTAAATTCCGATTGGGATATTATCAGTAGCTAAGATTATTTTTTGACAAATCACCAATCCTTTGAAATCCCTATTACCCCTAATGATTTAACCCAAAAAATCGGATGACGACTTTTCGATATCCAACTTCTACCATCTATAACGGAAAAGATGATAGCACACAGATGACGCAGATTTGGTAGATCTTCGCGGATTTTTATTTCCGACATTCCACTTTCGAAATCCCTCTTTTACCATCGGTTTTTCAGGCCTTTTCTAAAATCCGACTTTCAACATCTCTCTTTTAATTCAACTCCTCGCGGAGTTGGGAAGGCCGGTAATACCCTTCTCCACCCTTTCCCGGGCAGCGGCCCGGGGCAAATAACCTGCGGTATTGGACGCCTTCAGCGTCAAAAAACAGAAAAATATAGGTGCCCAAAGTCTAACCTCTTGCTTCTTGTGTCTTATGTCTTGTGTCTAGTCTCTTAAAAAAAAATACCCAAGTTTCTTATGTATGTAATTTTTTTATATATTTAGCCATCCAATGTACTTAAACACCATGTCTAATAACAATCTGATCAAAGGAAGCCTACAGACTATCATCCTCAAACTGCTGGAAGAGAATGAAAAAATGTACGGCTATGAGATAACCCAACGGGTAAAGGAACTGACCGAAGGCGAAATCAAAATTACTGAGGGCGCCCTCTACCCTGCCCTGCATAAATTGGAAGCAGAAGGACTGCTGACCACTGAAATCCAACAAGTGGACAATAGGGTAAGGAAATACTATAGCCTGACCAAGAATGGGCAAAAGGAAGTCAGTGCCAAGATGTCCGAGTTACAGAGTTTCGTAGGTAACCTCCAACGTATCCTGGATCCTGAATGGAAGCCGGGTTTGGCTTAAAGGGTTCACGCAAGGTTCGCAACGAATGACGCAACGAAATATTGAACATTGATTTTAAAATTAATTATAGCCTAAAATCCGCAGGATTTTAGTTTGGAGATTTGAATCTGCTTGTTTGTGTTCATTTTTGGTCTAGTTCGGGAATTTCTTCCCTTTGATTGAAGAGTGTTCATAGTTTTGAGACAATGGATTTTAGGTTTGAGGATAAAATGGACGGTTTTTTTTCCTCAATTTTAATGGAAAAGGCATACCTCTTCCCTGTAAATCTTTATTTTTTGAGCTCCTGAGGGGTTTTTATCTGAATTTAGTTCAAAATCGGCTTGTAATCCTTACTCGTGAACAGTTTGAGCACTTCTCTTCTTCCCGTTCTTATCCACTTGGCTGAAACAGTGATAAATCTGAAGATAAACTTCTTGAGCCTGTCGGTAGGCTTAAGCCAATCAACTTTTCTGGAATACTCTCCAATGATATAGGTGTAAAAATTGGCATACATAGCCGTCATAAGCATAAAGGAGGTATTCTCTGCAAGGAACGAACAGGGCAACTTAGACCAGCCAAAGTCATTGTTGAGTACATCAAACAAGCGTTCGCTTGCACCCCGGGCGTTATAAAACCTTACAACAGCTTCATTGGACGATGTATGTTCATTGGTCAGAATAGCCCTGTAAGTAAATGCATCTCCACTAAACACATCTGCCTGCCCGTCTTTACGCCTGATTCTGGTAATGACCAGCCTGTAAGACCTGTCTTTACCGAAAGGTTTGTAGTCGGATAGGTCAGTAACTTCCATTTCCTGTACACCCAAACGTATTTTCTGCCACTTCTCAGGGGCTATACTTCCAAGGATATTATCCAGTTTGGCACATCTGTTTGCCCGTATATAAAAGCTTTCGGTATGTGCTTCCAGTGTGCGGAGAACTTCTTCCTGATAGGATGCTGAATCGGCTCTGAACCTTCCGATACGGATATTTTCATTGGTAAGCTGCCCAAACATGCGTGTAAGTGTATCAGCCTGCAAATATTTGGCCTGACTGTTGCCATTTCTGCCCTCTACGTACACAGGAATGGCCTGTGAAAATTCAGGATGTGCTATGGAAGCTACACCTGGCTGATATCCATAGACGTGTTTATATGTCTTTTTTGAATCGTACTTTTCAGTTGGAATGACGGTGTTGTCATAATCGAGGTCGTAAGCAACACCTGACTTGAGTAATCCGGTCTTACAAGCTGATTTTAACAACAAGCTGTTGAGTTTTCCATTGATATTAAATTCATGGCTTACTCCACTGGACGGATTTATAAAGAGTTCTGTATCAACAGCAAGCTCTTTGATACCTCTCAGAATTGTATCGGCACTGCATACTGAAAATGAAGGGACCTGTTCAAGTGCGTCTCTCAAGTGAACATTGATATCTTCAGTACAGTCGCCACCATTAAAGAAAATAGCCATATGATTGGCGAAAATGTCACTG
Source organism: Cecembia calidifontis (assembly GCF_004216715.1). NCBI lineage: Bacteria > Pseudomonadati > Bacteroidota > Cytophagia > Cytophagales > Cyclobacteriaceae > Cecembia > Cecembia calidifontis. The sequence continues at coordinate 1,945,206 of NZ_SGXG01000001.1, read as the reverse complement.
TATGAAAACCCTCCCCTTAAGGCTCTAACCCCCAATTGATTATCAATGAGTTCTGGGAGACCAGAATTTTTGAAAGAGTTAAAAACAAAATTAAAACCTCCGAAAGGTGTGATTTTTTCTGTCGAATTCGTAATTTTCATACCGCTTATCAAGGATGTGTGGTAACACCTAAATAAGTGAAAAAAAAACGAGCCGGAAAAGCCTGAATTGAATAAATTCAGCCACTTTTTCGGCTTTTTTTAAATCCGCCCTGCGGATTTAAGGTATAGATTAAAAAAATTAACCATAGCGAGCGTGGCGAAAACTTTGCGCCCGTTGGGAGAAATCACTACAATCACTACATGAAAAAACTAATCATATAATAAAACACAAACTTTAAATATGGAAGATTTACTAAAAAGAATTACGATCAATCCAGATATCGCGCATGGCAAACCAACTATCAGAAATACCCGATATGGTGTTGCATATATCCTTGAGTATTTGGCAGGAGGCGATACTGTTGAAGATTTACTAAAGGAATTTAAGGACCTTGAAAAAGAGGATATATTGGCCTGCTTAGCTTATGCAGCACAGATGGCAAATACCAAAGACTTTAAAATCAGCGCTTAATGGAGTCATTAATTAGCAAGCATTCTTTGATTATTCTTACACCTGAAAGTATAAAAGTAATACAGTGACCCGCCAACTAACCAACATAGAACTCCAAGAAATCCGCAAAGCGATCATGCGGAAAGAGATATCCTCAGCTGAGATTCTGATAGAAGTCTGGAAAATCAAATCTAAAAAAGCTTTGATATGAAGTTGACTGAAAAAGATATAGAAAACCTGCATTACCATATCAATGGTAAGCGTATCCCATATATCGAGGTAAGGGATGAGGTATTGGACCACTATCAAACGGCCTTGGAACAGGAGGAGAAAAGGTCTCTAGAAGATGTATTGGCTGAGTTGGATCAGACTTTTACTATAGGATACTGTAGACAAATTGGACACTATCCCGATAAGTGTGTAAACTTCAAATTATGGTTTTATTGTCAGGTATCAAGAAGCCTGACCCTATCACCAAATATAAGCAGGAAACTGTTAAGAATAGCTCCCCAGTCTCTGATAGGCATAGTCCATTTTTTCGATGCTTCTCTTGCAGCCAGGAAAACAGACTTCATTACGGCATCATCTGTCGGGAAAGAGAGCTTGTTTTTGGTGTATTTTCTGATCTTTCCATTGAGATTTTCAATCAGGTTGGTGGTATAGATGATTTTACGGATTTCAGCCGGGTAATCGAAGAAAACGGTGAGTTCATCCCAGTTGTCCCTCCAGCTTTTGATGGCATAAGCGTATTTGGATTCCCATTTTTTGGCAAAATCGTTCAGGGCAGCCCAAGCAGCATCTTTTGTAGGGGCGGTATAAATTTCCTTCATATCCCTTGTAAACGCCCTGCGGTCTTTCCATGCGACATATCTACATGCGTTTCTGATCTGGTGGACGACACATATCTGAGTGACTGATTGGGGGAATGAAGCTTTTATCGTATCAGTAAACCCGTTCAGGTTGTCAGTTGCCGTTATGAGAATATCTTCAACCCCTCTGGCTTTCAGGTCGGTGAGTACCCCCATCCAGAAAGCCGAAGATTCATTCTTGCCAAGCCAAAGGCCTAGGATCTCTTTAAGGCCGTTAGTTCTGAGGCCAACGGCAATATAAACGGTCTTGTTGACCACTTTGGAGTTCTCCCTGACTTTGAAGGATATACCATCCATCCAAACGATCAGGTATACAGGGTCAAGCGGCCTGTTTCTCCATGCAACAATATCCTCCGCTACGGCACCGGTAACCCTTGAGATGGTGGAGGAGGAAACATTGATGTCATAAAGCTCCCGGATCTGTTCTTCGATGTCCTGGTTTGACATTCCCTTGGCATACATGGAAATGATCACGTTTTCAACGCCCTCCGCCATGCTTCTGCGTTTGGGCACAAGGGCAGGCTCAAAGCTGCCGTCCCTGTCTCTTGGGACTCTGATTTCAGCTTCCCCAAATGTGTTTTTTATTGTTTTGGTGGAATAGCCGTTCCTTGAATTGGGATTATCGGAATTCTGATGCTTTTCATAGCCAAGATGGGCATCCAGCTCGCCTTCAAGCATTTTCTCAACGGCTCTTTTCTGAAGCTGTTGAAGGAAGGAATTAAGCTCCCCGGCAGTCCTGAACTGCTTGAGGAAGTCATCATTTAGGAGATCTTCTTTTTTCATTTTTGTAATCTGTGTGTTATAAAGGTAAGAAATTGTCCACACACAGACCGGGGGGCGCCTACCGCGGGTTCCTCAAATTCCCTGTGCGATTTCTTCTAAATCACACAGAGAATTTCGAGGTTTAACTTTAACTTCGTAAGTAGTGAAACCAACTTACACAGTTTGTGTCATAGTCCCACAAATTGCTAATAAATACCTTCAAAATCTAAAGGCAGAGTACCCATTACGATTTAAAAAGGAATTGTTTGCTTTATTTTCAATAAAAAACATCTGGATCCCAATTTTATTGTTAGCCTTTATCCTAACGCTGACAAACTATATCCCAAAGACCTCTGCACTACTTCATTTGTTGAACATAATTATGCTATCAGCTTTGGCTATCGAAAACTGGGCGATTCCAAGGTCATATCCCAACAATGAGAAAAAGCACCACTATAGAATGATCGATGACAAACCTATTTTTGCCCACTCCAAGGCAGATTCTCCAAAAGGCTTTGCCATTGTGCATATAATCTGTTACGGAATAGTCCTAGCTCCTTTACTTTTTATTTATCTCATGGAAGGTGGTCATGGAAATGATACAAATCTCATTTTCCAGCCTCCCTATCTATATGCCACAGTAGTAGGAGCATGGCTATTTATACTAATGATGATTGTAAGGTTCCGTGCAAAAACCAACCTTTCAAGACCTAAAATCAATTAATGGCAGAAATTATGAGGACCCTATTTGAAAATGAAATCCAACTAATCAAAGCCCGTCTCGATCGCTGCTTGATTGCGTACCAAGAACTTTACGATGAGTTGTTGGACCATTACATTTCTGCCTTAGAACAGGCTCCCGAAGAGGATTTTCTTCAAAAGAAGGAAGAGTTGGACGATGCTTTTTCTTGGTCTGTTATCAAGCGCATGGAAAAGGACCTACAAAATATGGCTTGGAAGGAATTTACGAAAGCAGCGCTATCCAGTTTTCAAATTTGGAAATTGGGCTGGACCAAATTAGTGACACTTTTGCTTGTTTCAACAGTAGCCTTTTTTGCTTTTAAGTTCGTCGGACCGGAATACTTTTACACAATGGCATTAGCTGGCATTGGGTTAACTTTAATGGCAATTCTTTATTTTCATAGAGAAGAATTTAGATTCAGTTTTTCTATAAACCCTTGGAAGCATAGACCTAAGAAAGTGCTGCAAACCACAGTGACACTGTCATTCGTCTTTGTCTTTAATCTGATCAATTTATTTGCCCAATTGATACCCCTTTTGCTGGAAAGCTCTCCTTATCAGCAATTCACACCCATAGTTTTCTTGATTTTAGGATCATTATTGATTGCCATGACGCTGACAATTTATCAATCCATCAATCTAAAAACATTAAAACTGATCAAGCCATGAAACTAAACCCCGAACAACTGGAAACGATCAGACTGGAATTGTCTAAAACAAAAATTTATTACACCGACATTCAGGATGAATTACTTGATCATGTCGCTTCTGAAACCGAGCAACTCATGCAGGAAGGCATGGATTTCAACACCGCATTTTCTCAAGCTGCCCAAAAGGTAAACCCGGAAAAATTTCAGATGGATGTGCTGATTGCTAGCCATTTGTCAAAGATCAAGTCAATTTTCAAATCATTGGTGGAACCGATGATTTTTATCAAATCCTTATTGTTGGCAGGTTTGATACTGGCTTTTGTGCATGGATCTGGCTTAGAAATCCCTTTTGCCATCAAATGGATGAAAACTTCCTTCATCGTACTCATTACTTTACTGATCGTATTATCTTTCAGGAAAAAGCTACTCAAAAACTCCAATGTGGTTGCTTCTTGGAACTCTTCTTGGTTAGTGTTCTGGCTAATGTTTATAGTAATTGATTTTGATTTGTTACTTAAACTAGGATTTACTGCTCAAACAATCTTTGCAATCAATACGCTTAGCATTTCCTTTTTATGTATCAGCGGCTATACCATGACAATCCGTGAAATTCAAAAATTGAAGACAGCATGAGCATATCAGAAAGAGACATTCAGTATTTAGAAGGTTTTTTCAGTTTTACCTATTACCATCCTGCTATTTCCATCAGCATACTTTTTTTCATGCTGATCTCAGCAAGGGCTATGTATCATGTATATCATTCCCAACTTAAACCCTTTTTGTATGAAGTTAAGTAAAGATCAAATCGAGCAACTCAAAAAGCTCATTTCTTACAAGGGTTATCCAGAGATTGATGTTCAGTATGAAATCCTGGATCATGTGGCCTGTAAAGTGGAAGACTTAATGTCAGAAAATCCAAAGCTGAGTGTACCCGATGCTTTCCAAAAGGTGCATGCTTCCTTTGGAATTTTTGGGTTTTCGACGCTGGAAGAATCTTATAAAAAGATGATTGAAAAAAGGCTTTGGGGTTACTATTGGAATGAACTCAAGCAACTCTTGACCAGCTACAGAATTATCTTTCCTTTGGGATTGCTCTTCATCTTTTACCAATCCTCCGCATTATTGGGGGATTCCAAAGCATGGATCCTGATGATGATAGGCTTTCTGTTCATTTCATTCATTTGGGTAGTAATCCGCTATTGGAATACCCACAAAAAATATAAAAAGTATGCTTCCTACATGGCTTCCAACTCTGTTTTCCAACTGACCAATTTTGGGGTGCTCACGTGTCTCTATGGACATAATTTTGTTTACCGACAGGGAGGGGTTCAAGAGGGCTTATTTGTAAAGATTTTTATTGGGGCAATTTTGACAGCGATAGCATTTCTTTTTATCAGCATATTTATTTTGCCAAGGGTTTTGGATAGAAGCATTGCGGATACGGAGGAATTGATTCAGGTTTATGGGGAAGGGTGAATCCCTTTATGATTCATGCCAATAAATGGCACTAAAAAATCAAATTACAATCAAAATAAATCAATAAAACTAAATAAATTTTTATATTTTGCATCCGAATAAGAATATTCATTTCCAAACACTGAATCCTTGGTATTTAATGCATCAGTATAAAAATTCCCAACAAATAATTTTTTCCTCAAAATTAAACACTAGTCAAATGATAAAGGCACTTTTAATTTCCGCTGTTTTCTATACAGTTTTCTTTAATGCGCTTGCTCAATCTCCCTGTGACCCACATCCACTATTTAATATCCTACCCCAACACAGCATTTCCGGTTGTGAACAAAAAGAGTATGATAAAATCAAGGTTGAGTTCACCGATAAAGATGGGACTTGGATTCAATATGAAAAAGCAGGGTATTTTCTGAAAACCTTCTACACATTTGAAGGTGAGTGGGGTAAGAATCCCTCCAATGCTATGATCTTCCAGAATTACATTCAGGCGGTAAGTTCCAAAGGAGGCACAGTAATCAACCAATCCAAGGCCAACCTGTTTCTCCATTTCAAATCCGGAGGAGAGTCATGGTACATTCATATCCAAAGTGATCAGAGCGGCACCTTCTCGGTGAGTTGTGTACGGGAAGAAAATATGAATCAATATATCGTGCTTTCTGCTGAGGATATCGCCAAAGAAATGAAAGCCAATGGCAAGGCTACTTTTTATGGAATTTATTTCGATACTGATAAATCAGATATTAAGCCTGAGTCCAATGAGACTTTAGAGCAATTGGCCAAGTACCTAAAATCGAACCCAAAAGTAAATGTCTTCATAGTGGGTCATACAGACAATACCGGTTCCTTTGAGCATAATCAAAAATTATCAGAAAAAAGAGCAGAAGCGGTGGTCAACCATTTAATTGGAACGTATCAAATTGCTGCTGCCAGATTAAAAGCTTACGGTGTATCTTCACTATCGCCAGTTTCAACGAATACATCAGAAGAAGGGAAAAGCAAAAACAGGAGAGTGGAGATGGTATTGAGGTAAAATCTCATCAATCTACCAAGTTTTTGTTTTTAGCTACTCCAAAAACCCTTAAGTTGACCAATGCGGCATGCTAAAGGTCCCCGCATTTTTCATCAAGTAATTGAATAGTTTGAGCCTTTACACTTGATACAATTGTGGCAATCATAACCAATATGAAGTAAGTGATTTTCATTTTTGGAGTAGAAAACTAGATATTTAAAAAAATCGGTTATCTATTTTAACTCATAGGAAACGATGGTTTTTGTACAAGATTGAAACGACAGCCCATAGGGCTCTAAACTCTCCCGAAGGGTGTCCAGTGTCTGTGCTTTAAGCCTGAAGGAATAAGAACCTTTATTTTTATCCTCATCAAGATAAAACCTTCCCAACTGACCATACTGGTTAAATTTATTCGCCAAACTGACTAAATCATACCCATCCAAATGAATGTTTGAGCGATTGGACTCGTCCTTTTTGATTACCCCATTTTTAGGGATATAAACATGTCGTTCTAACTTTTGACTGGAAATAACCTTAAGACAATTACCTGATAGTGAGACAGAAGAAATTGTCGCTGAAAAATCTTTATGTTGACCCAATAGGTTCCAGATTTGATCTAAAATAGATTTATCCAGTGCAGTTGTATAGTTGACCCGTAATGTGTAAGAATTTTTATCGAATTTTCTGGAAACTTTAAACTCATAGTCAGGCCAAAGTTTTGTAAAAATTTCCTTTAAAGACCCACCAGCAACCGCAAAACCAGGACCGCTGGATGAACTTAGGTTCTCCACTCCATCCCCCTCATACCGGTGCAATTCAAAACTACCTCCTTGAAGCTTAGCCTCAGTTACCAAAACTTTTTGTGCAGTCAACTCTTGAGCATGACCAATCTTAATCTGCAAGTTCATCAAGAGGAAAACGAATGAATAAAAAAGGAATTTCATAGGATTGTAGTTTTTGGAAAGGTTCTGGATAAGATTCTTTTTTATTAAATTCAAGAAATGCTTCATCAGTCAACAAGAGGTAAACGTAATCCCGATGGACCTGACCCAAGAAGGGAAACTCTATCCCATTGGAGAGCCTGACTTTATCTATCATCAATTTTTTGCCGGTAGGAAGATGATGGATAAGGGTTTTAAGATTGAAATCTTTAATCAAGGAATAAAAACGCCATTTTTCTGATTGGGTTAGGTATAACGGAAAGTAAAGCTTTTCTTCATCTAACTCAACACCAACCTTGGCATCAATTTTCTCTGGCATAACATGTAATCTTTCAATTCCAATTAATTTGCCGCCATTGTCAAATTTGACCAAGCTATCATTTAGCATTCGGCTAAACATAATCTCATTGCCTATAATGGCAAAAGTTTGATTAACCAATACATTAAATTGGTAAGAATTGGTCATGGAAGCAGGGTAAGGAAAATACTTTTTTCGTTCCTCTTGATTGGAAAGTGGAAATGTGAAAATTTGGTGATTCAGGGAAGAGTCCTGATTCAGGGTATTAGGTGTCTGGTAAAGAAAAATCCTGTCATCCAAAACTTCTATCCTAGAGGCATCTACTTTCAAATCCATCGAGGCCACATAAGACCTTTCTTCTAAGTTAAATTCATATACTGTTCCTTTACCATCGCAAAGAATAAATAGTTTATTGCCGGAGATTGAAAAATTCCTCGGATTACAACCCATCAATTCCATATAAATATCAGAATCCATTATAAAAGGCTCGGCGTCTGATTGAGGATAGTGGTAAACCGAAGAACCAACCAGAAAAGTAAAACCTTCTTCTCCAATTTTCCACTGGTCTGTGGTTCCAATAAATGGCATATCGCTGAATTCCAAGACCTCATACTTATTCAATTCAAAGATCTGTGATGGTAGGCTAGTGACAAATTCCGGACTATTTGAACACTGTTTACAAGACACCATTGATAAAAGTAATAAGGAAATGTATGCTTTATTCATGGCACTAAAATTTAAAAAAGGCGACAAAATTAGTTATTTTACCGCCAAACAAGTTACTGAATACTAGCCGCAGAATTTGCAATGCAAGTAGCCGACATAGCATTACAGCAGGCATAAGAACCGGCACCACAGGTTACAGATGGGCCTTCGACTTCCCAAAGAGAAATACCGAGGATTTTCTTTTTGGTCTTAAAAGTACAAGAAGTAGCACCTTCTCCTCCTGCGGCACAGGCAGCAGAAAGATTAGAATAGGACATCAAAAACAATCCTAAACAAAAGAATAACAATATAGTTTTTTTCATTTTTAAGTTTAATTTAGTCGTGGAACATAATTAAGGTTATCTCCCGGGAACAATACAAACTTAACCCCCCCCCCACACATTAAAATTTAGTTAAACTAGATTAAAAAAGAACTTCAACTAGTTGAATAAATCATAGTTTTCTTTCAGTTTTTAACTTGGAAAGGTATTGGGGACTGACGTTGAAGTAGGTAGCAAGATGTTTTTGGGGAATTCTTATCCATAATCCCGGATAAGCTTGTTTAAAGCTTTCCCATTTTTCAAGAAACAACTTCTTCCCATTGATCAATTTCCATTGGAGGTTGTATTGGTATTTTAGCATGGAGATTTCCTTGAAAACATCCAGCACAAGCTGGTGGTCCAAGTCCCGCTCTTGGAAAAAACCCATTGAAAAGCTTATTATTTTACAATCTTCCAATGCTTCAACTGTAAATGAAGACCTGAGATGACTTCCAAAATAAAATCCCGTCAAATAATAATTGCCTTCAAAAATAAACGAATTGGTAAATTCACCCTCACCATCTTGATGATATTCCCTCAAAATTCCAGATTCTATCCAAAACAAATTTGCTAATACCTGTCCCTGTGCAAGCAACAACTGGCCTTTTTTCAACCCAATTACATCCATCCAAGGAGCTGATTGATAATTGGGAAACCTTTTGAACACAAAATCAAAACCTTTCATAACAAAACCAATAAAGCTCAAACTAATATACAGGCTTTAGTTTTAAGAAATAAAGTACATTCGGAATTTTATATCAACACCTGCAACCATTTTGGTATAACTTTTTCATTCAGTTTGTTTTAATATTCCAAAGTATAAACCTTTAGGAAAAACCTGACACTACACTTTAAGCCAATTTCAAGTTTGTTTTAAAAACAGAACTTGAAATTCAATCCGTAAAAGTCTTCCCTTAACCCAAATAACCATTTCGAATGGCTGAACCAAATGCCACCAGCAGCACGGACGAAATCTTACCCATGGGTTTCAACCCTGGGTCCTACAAACAACACCTCTCCCCAATAAGTCCCTTAGGGACGGACGACCATGTACAACACATATGTCTGTTATTTCTACTGTACCATTCACAAGCAATATTCTCCCTAAGTTTACACACTTATCGGGATAGTGTCCTCAATGAATTCTGTTATAAACTAAACCGAAGATACTTTGGTAAAAAACTCTTTGATAGACTGGTTATTGCAAGCATTTGCCCCTACTTGTATACAAGCGGATAATCATATTGTTTTATAAGGCCTCCGGAAGTATCAAAATTTAAAGTACCTTAGCTTTCATAATTACAAGTATTCTAGGTTTCGCTTCTGAATTGGTTTCTATGATAATTTTTCGCTGGAAAATCCCGGGATAATGGGAGGTAAATGAAAATCCAAGTATTTTAGATTCTTTGGGCCCAATTGATCCAATTTCATGATCCAATACAGTACATTCACAATCTGAAAAAGTGCTTAGGATTTTCACATCCATATTCCCAGTGTTTTTTAGGATTATTGAACCGAAAACCTCTTCGCTGGTAGGCACTTCTCCTAAATCAATAAACTTATTTTCAACCTCAAGAACTGATTTGCTTGATTTTCCTTTACACCCAGCAAAAATAATTACCAAGATAATAACAATAAATTGGTATATTTTCATTTCAAAATGGTTTGATTTTCATTTTCAATAAGTATAATGAATTTACAGAATCTATGTCCTTAAACATTTTTCCAAAAAATGACTCTTCCATTTCCCCTTGTTTCCTAAAATATTCTATTGTTTCGGAATTTGAAATAAAAATCAATTCATTCTCTGTATTTAGGATCATAGGGTCACCCACTAATTTGAAAGAAATATCATTTTCAAACCCCTTGGAAAAAGTCTTAAATCCATTACTTACCAAACTATATATGCCATAATAAAGACGGCCATTGAGATAATAAGAAAAGACTAAGTAATTATCATTTTTTAAAAAAACGTTTCCTAAAACACTCACTCCGTTTGCAGGATCCTGAAATAATCCTCCAAAAAGAAATTTTTGAAAATCTCCCCTATTGGCAAAGACGAAATCGTTAACATTGTCAGTTTTGTACTTCAAGAAAAAATCAAGTTTCTCCTGATCAAAAACATAAACTTTGTCATCAAAGGGCAAGGAAAAATAAACCTCATTTCCCTGCTTACTGATAAAACCCGAAAATGGAATTATGGCATTGGATTTACTATGATCATAAGGAAAGAAGGTTTTTGTCTCTCCTGTGCTTATATTATAGTAAAGGACATTCTTGTCCTTGACAAAATCACTAGGATTATGGTTGATATAAAACATGAATTCATTATCAGAAAGCTGTATCATAGAGTTACCAAAAAATTCAATTTTGTAGGAACCTAAAAACTCCAAATCACTAAGGCTGTACTGAAATAATCTGAGATCTGCTGTTGAAAAAATGGTAAGAGTATCTTCCCAAACGGAAAAATCTTTAATACCTTGATATTGTCCAGGGCCTAGGCCCAATTCCCCTATTTTTCCAATAAAGTATCCGTTTGGGTCAAATACCAACAGTAACGATAGATTCTTATCAAACAAAATAAACTTTTGTTTATGTAAAATAATTTTGTCTATCTGACTTACCAATATGGAATCAGGCAACACAAATTCAGTCACCATTAAATCATAAAATAATTCTTGAAGACCTCCCTCCTCTTGTCCCAACTTATCTCTTATGGATACTTGATGAAATAGTTGGTCATCCTTTAGATAATATTGTTCATTTGGGCTTTTGCATGAAGCCAAATAATAAAATAGAAAGATAATAAAATACCCACGAAGCATAATCAATATCTGAATAATTAAAAATCAATAAATGAAAGAGCCTTCATTTAATAAACCAAATAAATCTTCATTTACCAATGAAAGCTCTCTAAAATCAATACTAAGTTTGAGGACCTCCCCCGCACCTGTTAGGAACACAGTTGGTTCTTCCAGTAGTACAGGTATTACCTATTTGAATAATATTTCCATTTGAATCGTGCATTGTACAGACTTCCAGTTCAAATTTACCTCCTGAACTGCCATTAGATGAATATGAAGTAAAATAAAAAATAGATAAAGTCATTATTCCTGAAATTAATAGAAAGGTTAATTTTTTTTTCATTTTTCTTTTGGTTTAAATATGGAACATGATTTTAGTTTATTTGCCAAGAACAATACAAATTTACCCCCCCACATTAAAATTTAGTTAAACTAGATTAAAAAAGAACTTCAACTAGTTGAATAAATCATAGTTTTCTTTTACTGTCGTCCGACTAAAATAAGAAATTTAAAATAAAGTCCTCTAATGAAGTTTTAGAGGTGTTTTTTGTTGAAAGTCAAAAAGCACCCCCTATCCGGAAAGGAATAATTGGGTTTGTACATTTTGGATGTCTTTTTGAAATATACTTTTAAAGTAAGCTTCAGGAAAAAGTAGGAACTTTTCAAGACTGACGTAGGAGCAAAGATTTTTTGCGGCTACCATGACCATGGTCGAGAAGTCTTCAGCCTCTTTTATCCGCTTATGTAGAACTGTAAACAGGAGGTTGAGTATCAATGCCACCCAAATCTGGATTTTGATCCCGTTCTCGCTGTCCGACAAAAAATATCTGAGTTCAAAATTCTGCTTGATCTGCTTGAAAAGCACTTCGATAACCCACCTGTTCTTATAGAGAAGAGCTATGGTTAGGGCATCCAATCCCTTAAGATTGGTGATAAACTCCAGCGTTTCACCGCTTTCAGGGTCAGCATAAACCACCAGTCTGGCTTCAACTGTCCGAGAAACTCCCTTCTCCCTGTAGCTCAGTGAGATAATCTGGTCCTTGATGATGTCCAAGGCATGCGTACAGTCAAACTCACTGACCACTTCATATCTTGCATTGTCTTTTTTTCTGGTCACAAAATATCTGTTTGAACTGTCCCACTTTTCAAAGCAGGAATAGCGGTTATATCCTTTGTCGAAAACAGCTATCCCGTGCTCAGGCAGATCCATCACTTTTAAAAACATATTTTCATTTGTGGCCGCAGAACGGATACATATGAAGTTGGGAACGCCTTCTGCCAGATTCATTTTGGCAAATATCTTGGCACCACCTTTTTTCTTTCCGTTCAGGGGATTGCGTCCGGCCCCTCTGAGGATTTCCTTGAACAGCGTGACCGTTGAGGAATCAAAAACCTCAACACGGCTGAGGTCGACCTCTCCACCGATATCGAGCCAATTTCCTACCAAAGATGCCCTATAGTATGAATACAGCCCTTTGTATAGTTGTTCAAAAACACGATAACTGCGTTTACGGTTTGCATCAGAAAGGGTACTCCTGGCAGGTAGCTGCTTCATTCCAAAAGGAATAAGCTTGGTTATGATCAGGCCGATGTTTTTGCAGACCTCTCTAAGACTGCTGTTTCTGGTCAACACCGCATAAAACATGCAGATGAAGTGATCACTTGTTTTGAGTTTCTTGTAGTACCTATCCGAGTTTTCTTCCTCAACGACCTGATTCAATAGCTCTTTGGGAATAAGAGAGAGGAGTTGAGCGATAATAGGATGCCCAGACAAAAATTTATGCTTAAATTGTGTCACGTTGTTGGTTCTTGGTCGAAACAACAATATGAAAAAGATGGGTAAGCTCCAAAAGGGCTGCCCATCTTTGATTTTTGTACTATTCTAGGATTTTATTTTTTATATTGCCTCAGTTCTCGGACGACAGTAGTTTTCTTTCAGCTTTTAATTTCGAAATATATTGGGGAGTGACGTTGAAGAAGGTAGCAAGATGTTTTTGGGGAATTCTTATCCATAATCCCGGATAAGCTTGTTTAAAGCTTTCCCATTTTTCAAGAAACAACTTCTTCCCATTGATCAATTTCCATTGGAGGTTGTATTGGTATTTTAGCATGGAGATTTCCTTGAAAACATCCAGCACAAGCTGGTGGTCCAAGTCCCGCTCTTGGAAAAAACCCATTGAAAAGCTTATTATTTTACAATCTTCCAATGCTTCAACTGTAAATGAAGACCTGAGATGACTTCCAAAATAAAATCCCGTCAAATAATAATTGCCTTCAAAAATAAACGAATTGGTAAATTCACCCTCACCATCTTGATGATATTCCCTCAAAATTCCAGATTCTATCCAAAACAAATTTGCTAATACCTGTCCCTGTGCAAGCAACAACTGGCCTTTTTTCAACCCAATTACATCCATCCAAGGAGCTGATTGATAATTGGGAAACCTTTTGAACACAAAATCAAAACCTTTCATAAAAATCAATTTAAAAACAAACTAATATATGAAAATTAGTTGAAACAAAAAATTCACAGTCTTACCAAATCTTACTTACAGCCAAACATTTATCTATTCCTAAACAGGAGACCTCTTTACAGATGAAACATATCATTGCTTACCCCAGAATCTCTTACCTGAGTAACTCATTAATTCTTAGCAAGTTTCTCACATTAACGATTTGAAACCAAATTTTCTTCTTACCTTTGCAGCCTAATTCAATTTTACAATGCAGAATATTCGGAATATCGCGATTATCGCTCACGTTGACCACGGTAAGACCACCCTGGTGGACAAAATTATCCATGCCTCCAAAATCTTCCGTGAAAACCAACAGTTTGACGATTTAATCCTGGATAACAACGACTTGGAAAGGGAAAGAGGAATCACCATCCTTTCCAAAAACGTATCCGTAAGATATAAAGACCATAAAATCAATATCATTGATACCCCTGGACACGCTGACTTCGGTGGGGAAGTGGAAAGGGTATTGAAAATGGCCGATGGGGTAATCCTACTAGTGGATGCCTTCGAAGGCCCTATGCCACAGACCCGTTTCGTTTTGGGCAAAGCACTGAATCTTGGTTTGACTCCGATTGTAGTTGTGAACAAAGTGGACAAACCAAACTGCCGTCCGGATGAGGTACATGAGGCGGTTTTTGACCTGATGTTCAACCTGGATGCTACAGAAGAGCAATTGGAATTCCAGACCTTGTACGGTTCTGCCAAACAAAACTGGATGGGACCTGACTGGAAAAACCCAACCGATTCCATACTTCCTCTATTGGATGCCATCATCGAATATATTCCTGCTCCAAAAATCGAGGAAGGTTCTTTGCAAATGCAAATTACTTCGTTGGACTATTCCTCATTCGTGGGACGTATCGCTATCGGAAGAGTTCACAGAGGAAGTATCAAAGAAGGCGCCCAGCTTTCCCTGTGTAAAGCCGATGGCGTAATCAAAAAGGTGCGTGTAAAAGAGTTGCACGTGTTTGAAGGCTTGGGCAAAAACAAGGTATCAGAAGTACATGCAGGAGATATCTGCGCGGTAACAGGCATCGAAGATTTCGAAATCGGTGATACCATTGCAGCTCTGGAAAATCCTGAGCCATTACCAAGAATTGCCATCGATGAGCCTACCATGAACATGCTCTTTACCATCAACAACTCTCCTTTCTTCGGCAAAGAAGGAAAATTCGTGACTTCCCGTCACTTGAGAGACCGTTTGATGAAAGAAACGGAAAAGAATTTGGCCTTAAGAGTAGAACCAACAGACTCAGAAGACAAATTCATAGTTTATGGCCGTGGAATTCTCCACTTGTCAGTCCTAATTGAGACCATGAGAAGAGAAGGTTACGAATTGCAGGTAGGTCAACCTCAAGTAATTTTCAAAGAAATTGACGGGGTACAGTGCGAGCCTATCGAAACTTTGGTAGTGGACGTGCCGGAGGAAACAGCTGGTAAAGTTATCGAACTGGCAACCCAGCGAAAAGGGGAATTGTTGATCATGGAGCCAAAAGGTGACTTGCAACACTTAGAGTTCAAAATCCCTTCCAGAGGTTTGATCGGTTTGAGAAACAACGTATTGACCGCTACCCAAGGGGAAGCGATCATGAACCACCGATTCTCTGCATATGAGCCTTACAAAGGTAACATCCCCGGAAGGATCAATGGCTCTTTGATCTCCATGGAAGGGGGCCCTTGTACTGCTTATGCCATCGATAAATTGCAGGACAGAGGTATTTTCTTCATCGAACCGGGAGACGAACTTTATACAGGACAGGTAATCGGAGAGCACTCCAGGGATAATGACCTCGTGGTCAATGTTCAGAAAGGTAAAAAACTCACCAATATCCGTGCGGCAGGGTCAGATGACAACGTCAGAATAGCCCCTCCAAAAAGATTCTCTTTGGAAGAAGCCATGGAATATATCCAAAAAGACGAATACCTGGAAATCACGCCAAAGTCCATCCGAATGAGAAAAATCTATTTGGATGAGAATGAGAGGGCGAGGATGGCGAAGAAAGATGCGTAAATGAAGTGGGAGATTAGAGGCGAGAGGTTAGAAACTAGAAACAAGAGTCAAGAATCAAGACATAGACCCCGAAGTTGAAAAGACTATCGGGGTCTTTTTTTGACCAACAGAAATGAACCGGCAGAGGAAAAAATGCTATATTTAGCCGAAAAAGTTCTAAAAATCCACCCTAATTACTGAAAAAATTCAGACTTGAATTCAACTTTTACCCCCCTAAATATCAATGCACTAAACCTGTTTTTACTAAATATTTAAATCTTGGTTAAATAAATTTTCGTTGCAAAAGACAACCGATACTAATAATCTCCTGTGTTAAAAAAGTGAATAAACTCGGCAAAAATGAAAAAACCCTTGATTCTTTCCCTATGCATGTTGCTCCAAGCTTTTTTTCTGTGCAGGCCCAAAAAGACAAATTATACCTAAAAGATGAAATCAAGGAGGTCCAAGTGAAAGAAGTGGGTCCAATTTCATCAGGTTCAAATACCCGAATGAAAACGCTGCTTATACAATAAGCAAATATCAGGTGGATAAAATAGTTTTTGCTTCTGGAAGAGAAGAAATCTTTGAATCTCCCTTTAAGCTAGTCAACTCATTCGAAGATTTTGAAAATGTTTATCTTTCCTATTCTCCCCAGGATGTGGAAGGACTAATGTCACTAGGTCAGGTATTTTCAAAAGCTACAGGGGTCACCACACTGCCCAGCATTAACAATGTGAACAACAGGGCTGTAAGAAAAGTGAAAATGGAAGCTGCCATGTTGGGGGGAATATTGTTCTAATTGGCAATACATTCCAAAGGGGCAATCAATACGGCAATGAAAATGTTGCTGGAAATCCCACCATGACCAGTATATCTCCTGACTTCGACACTGGGACACCCAAAATCAAAAACCGAACATTTTTGCGAGTTTTTGTTGACTTTCGTTCAAAAGCAGGGTCTTTCTCAGCTTTTTACCTGAAGATTTGAGCTGTATTTCAACAGTGTAAATCCCTTTTGCTATTTCTATGGCTTTCTGAGGAGAAAGTTTTGATCCTTTTTCCAATAACTGCCTTTCCAGTTCCTTAAACACTTTGTAAGCGACGAATGCGATGCTTATATGTGCTTCGATCCTGCGTTGTTTATAATGGAAAACAGGCCTGACTTTGATTTCATTTTTTGTTATCCTGAAGGCCTTTTCTATTTTCCAAAGGTTGTTGTAATTCTCAATGACCTCGTCTTTGTCAAGGTTTGTGTTGGTAATATACCCTTTGAGACCGTCCCATTTCCCATCCTGTTCAAACTTTTCAATATCAAGTGCAATCTTTACCTCCCCTTCCATTTTAAGATACTTGTTATAGCCCCTGTTGTTGATGTGGCTTTTGTTGAGCTTTCCTGATTTTAACTGTTTCTCGAGCTTTTTAAGACCTTTCTCCCTGTTGATCCTGTCTTTTTTGGCTCTTCTGTCTGAATAACTGACAACCATTCTGAGCCCGTCCTCCCAATCCAGCAGCCTGCTCTCGCCGTTTTCAAGTTCAAAAGCCAATATCCTCTCTTTACTTTTATCAGGGGAAGCTTTCAGCCTTGCTCCCAGAATAAACTCGTAACCGTTGTCCCGTAACTCTTTTACATTGCTTTTTGACAGTAAACCTGAATCGGCAACAACAATCGGAGCAGGTAAGCTATACTTCTTTCTAAAAGCTTCTATCACAGGGATCATCGTATGCCCTTCAAACTTGTTTCCCTCAAAAATCTCATAAGCCAGAGGATATCCCTCTAGTCCAACCAGCAGACCCAAAACAATCTGTGGATTTTGATGCTTTCCCTCCTTGGAAAAACCACTCTTTCTAAGATCATCTTCATGATCCACTTCAAAATAAAGCGTAGTAACATCATAGAAAACGATATTGATACTCCCTCCGAGTATTCTCTTGGTATGTTCAAAGCTGATCAGCTGGACCGTTTCCTTATAGTTGTTGTAAAGCTTGTCCATGTACCTGTAAAGGTCCTGAACCTGGAATTCGAGGCCGTGGTAGGTGAGCAGGTAATCACAGGTTTTCAGCTTG
The DNA here is from genome assembly GCF_004216715.1 of Cecembia calidifontis. Lineage (NCBI taxonomy): Bacteria > Pseudomonadati > Bacteroidota > Cytophagia > Cytophagales > Cyclobacteriaceae > Cecembia > Cecembia calidifontis. The sequence continues at coordinate 1,927,471 of NZ_SGXG01000001.1, read as the reverse complement.
CTGGCAGGAAAACAGATCCTGGAATATACCAGCCACCTGAAGATATCATCTTGGATTGCGCTGAACCCAATATCATTGAAAATCCTGTCCAAAAGCAGCTCGGTACCTGAAACAGTGATGTTTTCAACACTTTCCAGAACAGAATCGGCAATCCGTTCTTCATCACTGAAGGGGATTTCAAGTGCTCCTTTATGGTTTTTTATCCATTCCTCCCCAAGAATAAAAAGTCTTTCAACCTCAGATCGATCAGAACTGCTTCCGATCGTTTTTACAACCTTGCTTTTACCTTTGATCTTCTCAATTACCTGAACACTGATCTTGCCACTTTTATTGGGTTTTCTCCGAACAAACATGCCTAAAAGTACAAAAAACCACCCCGGGACACCCAAATTGAGAATCTGAAAATTATAATGATCTATATTTCAATACTTTATGTAAAAATGGGACTGACGACTGTCGAAGTCAGGAAAAAATGCTATATTTAGCCGAAAAAGTTCTAAAAATCCACCCTAATTACTGAAAAAATTCAGACTTGAATTCAACTTTTACCCCCCTAAATATCAATGCACTAAACCTGTTTTTACTAAATATTTAAATCTTGGTTAAATAAATTTTCGTTGCAAAAGACAACCGATACTAATAATCTCCTGTGTTAAAAAAGTGAATAAACTCGGCAAAAATGAAAAAACCCTTGATTCTTTCCCTATGCATGTTGCTCCAAGCTTTTTTTCTGTGCAGGCCCAAAAAGACAAATTATACCTAAAAGATGAAATCAAGGAGGTCCAAGTGAAAGAAGTGGGTCCAATTTCATCAGGTTCAAATACCCGAATGAAAACGCTGCTTATACAATAAGCAAATATCAGGTGGATAAAATAGTTTTTGCTTCTGGAAGAGAAGAAATCTTTGAATCTCCCTTTAAGCTAGTCAACTCATTCGAAGATTTTGAAAATGTTTATCTTTCCTATTCTCCCCAGGATGTGGAAGGACTAATGTCACTAGGTCAGGTATTTTCAAAAGCTACAGGGGTCACCACACTGCCCAGCATTAACAATGTGAACAACAGGGCTGTAAGAAAAGTGAAAATGGAAGCTGCCATGTTGGGGGGAATATTGTTCTAATTGGCAATACATTCCAAAGGGGCAATCAATACGGCAATGAAAATGTTGCTGGAAATCCCACCATGACCAGTATATCTGGAACTGCTTATACCACTTCTCCCCGCAATTACAATAAAGAAACAGTCAAAGATTTTTTGGTGAATTTTCAATTTGTGTTACTCAAAAAAGGCAAATTGAACCGAAATACATTCGATAAAAAAACTGAAATACAAGAAAGCCATGTTCAAGTCATAAATGCAACGCCTAATTTTTTCATTAGACATTCGATAGGACTAAGATAATTAAACTTTCTTATTGGCCTGTTATTGATTTTGGTTTCTATATTTTGGATCTGTTCCCGAGAGATTTGATTGAGGTCAGTACCCTTTGGCAGGAAAGCCCTGATAAGTCCGATTCTGTTTTCCACTGTTCCTTTATCCTGTGAAGTGTATGGTCTTGTAAAGAATGTTGGGATATTGAATTTATCTCTGATTTTATAATGGTTTGCGAATGCCATATCATTATCGAAAGTGATTGATTTGAAGAACGAAGCACCAATTCTCTGTATTCTCTTTGCTATTTTCTGTTCAATGATATCTGCATTTTTACCATCAAGTTTCTCTATGGTAGTAACCAAGGTTGCCCTGTCCACCAGTACCAAAAGAGCTGATTTGTGGTTTTTCCCCATCATAAGGTCTACTTCAATATCTCCTATCCTTTGTCTTTTTTCAACTACAGGAGGCCTTTGGTCAATTGGAACTCTCTCCCTGATAATTCCTCTGGTATGCCTGTAATTACCTCTCTTACGCTTTCTTTTACCATGCCGGAGATTCTTGTAAAGCTCCCTGTCCCTTCGGTATCTCCAATGGCTACTTTTTTTGGCAGTAAATATCCAGTTGTAGAGTGTCTCATGACAAACCCCTTCTTTACCTTGTTTCTTCCAGGTGACCGATATTAGCTCTGGGCTCAATTTGTCAACAACAAGGAATTTGCGGGCCTCTTCTTTAAGGGACTCGGTAAATTTGATTCGCTTTCTCTTGAGTCTATGTCTTTCGTCTGTACGGTTCTGGGCAACTGCAGCCTTATATTCACCGCTATAACGGCCCCTCTTGCCGGTATTTCTTTGAAGTTCTCTGGATACAGTACTTTTGTTGACACCGATAATCGCAGCGATTTTGGTCTGGGAAGTTCCGTTTCTAAATAAAGCCTCTATTTGGTACCTTTGTTCCTGGCTGAGATGTTTAAATTTATTCATGACAACACTAAATTAATATTTTCAGCCTAAGGGAAGGAACCTAGGTTCCTTCCCTTAAACCCTTAGTGTTGCATTTATGACTTGAATATAGGAAATTTATGACTCAAATATGAATGCTAAACTTTTCAGTTTTGATAAGGTTTATGAAAAGGATGGATTCTTATATGTCAAAGCCAGGAATTTAAGGCCCAAATCAGGTGAACTGAGAGTCCTATTCGCAAATGAAGAAAACATCACATTAGTTGAGCAACATAATAACAGTATTTACAATTATTTCTTGATCAGCGAGAAAGAGCCAAGGGTAATTCAATTGCAAGCTGATAAAGAAAGAAAAGCAGGGGGAAAACTTAATTCATATATTCACAAGCCCTTCAATAAGGGGTTTTTTTCATTTTCCAGGAAAAAGGCTAAATCCCAAACTTCTTTTCATTTGGTCAAAAATGGATTAAATTCGAGGCCTGATTAATTATGGGAATGAAATTTGCCCATATATTCAAAAAAAGCATATGAGATATTTTCTCCTTGTATTGATATTCCTAGCAAACTCATTGAATCCTCTTTTTTCTCAGGATCAACTTAGCGGCTACAATAGGGCAAAAACCTTGATGGGTTATGGAAATTATGCTGATGCAATGAATTTATTGCGCCCTTATATGGATGCCCAGAAATTTGGAAATCTTTCCCAATACGCCACTTATCACTTTGCCAAGTCTGCTTACCATCAAGGTCAATATTTATTAGTGGAATCAGTCCTAAAAGACCTTGCTAACCAAGAAACATGGGGCAATAAAGATAAAGCCAAATATTTGCTTGCCCTTGCTTATTTTCAGGAAGGCAGAAACATTGATGCCTTGGAACTGATAACCAAAATAACAGAACCAAGTGTTAAGGAACAGGCTGAAAATGCCTCCTACAACTTTTTGAAAAATGCCTCTGTTGGTTTTCTGATGGGAAATATCAGGAAATACAATGAAAACAAAGGATTCATGTTGGCCCTAAAAGAGCAGATTGAAAAACAGACCGTCTTGTCCACAGATGAGAGGGCCATTTACAACCAAATCAGAACCATGGATTTTGGTAATAAGGGAGTTGAAAGCATCAATAAAAATTCCCAGGTCCTTGATGTCGCAGTTGTTTTGCCATTTAATTATTCCGGGGGAAAAGGAGTCCAGAATTTGGCCCCTAATAACTTTGTTTTTGAACTTTATCAAGGTATTCAATTCGCGGCTGAAGAATTGAATCGTCAGGGAATGAAAGTTAACCTTAAAAGTTTCGACTCTGAGCGCAACCTTTCAAAACTATCTTCGATTTTGGAAGACCCCTTTCTAAAGCAGGCTGATATTATTATTGGCCCTATTTATCCTGATGAAGTGGAAATGGTGATGGGATTTTCAGAAAGGAACAGCATACCTTTTATCAATCCACTTTCTAATGTAGATGAAAAATATGAGGGGCTTAATTTTGCTTATCTTTTCAGGCCATCCATAAGCGCTTTGTCTGAGGGAATGATTGAATTTGCCAGGAAAAATATTGTGGGAAGAAGGCTGGCTATTGGCTATTCAAACACCACAAGAGATGAACTTTTGGCAAAAAGCATAGCTGAAAAAGCTCAAAGATTCGGCTATTCCATTGTGAGAAATGACCAAATAAACGGCAGGTCCATCCAAGATTTCATGGAAAGGATTCAATTAAAAAATGGTGATCAGGCCAATGCCGATCTGGTTATCATCCTTTCTGATGATCCAAATGTCGCTGCTCCAGCATTTGGCTTTATGGAATCCCAGAATGTCCGAAAACCTGTTTTGGTAATGGACAGCTGGCTGTTTTTCAATTTCGCCAATTATGAAATGCTGGAAGAACAGAATTTCCACTTTGTCAGCAATAACACCGTCCAGTTCGATAAATCAGGACTGGAAAGATTCAGGGAAGATTTTTACTCAAAATACATCAATTACCCCTCTTTTAACGCCCATTTGGGCTATGAACTGATGTACTGGGTTTCTCAAAATATCGGTCCACGGATGGGCTTTAATCTCAGGGAAAACCTAAATAGAAATGGTTTCCAAAATGGAAAAATCACACACGGATTTGACTTCAGAAACAGTAATTCCAATAGGTTTGTGCCGGTTTTAAAACTGGAAAACGGAATGCTTTTGTACAAATAACCCAATAATTCATGCAGATATCAAAAAGTAAAGCCTTATTTGAAAAGGCCAAAAATTATATTCCAGGAGGGGTAAACTCTCCTGTCAGGGCCTTCAGGGCTGTTGGAGGTGATCCGCTTTTTATCAAAAGGGCGGATGGGGCCTTCATTTATGATGAAGATGGCAATGCATTCATAGAATTGATCAACAGCTGGGGACCTATGATCCTAGGACATAACAATCCTATGATCAGGGAAGCCGTTATCAAAGCCATGGAAAATGGCACCTCCTTTGGCGCACCTACGGCCAGAGAGGTTGAAATTGCTGAATTGATCACCTCAATGGTACCCTCTGTCGAAAAGGTCAGAATGGTCAACTCAGGTACTGAAGCTACCATGTCTGCAATAAGGGTAGCGAGAGGATTTACCGGAAGGGATAAGTTCATCAAGATGGAAGGGCATTATCACGGACATGGGGATTCTTTTCTGATTTCTGCAGGATCCGGAGCAGTCACTATGGGAAACCCAGATTCCCCCGGTGTTACAAAAGGAACAGCCAAAGACACTTTATTGGCTCCTTACAATGACCTTGATGCAATAGAAAAGCTTGTGGCTGCCAATAAAGACGAAATAGCAGCCATTATCCTTGAGCCTGTACCCGGAAATATGGGATTGGTAATCCCAAAAGAAGGATACCTTGAAGGGCTTAGAAAAATTTGTGATAGAGAAGGAATTGTGCTGATTTTTGATGAGGTAATGACCGGCTTCCGTCTGGCAAAAGGCGGAGCCCAGGAGTTATTCGGAATCACACCAGATATGACTACACTGGGCAAAATAATCGGCGGGGGATTACCTGTTGGTGCTTATGGAGGCAGAAAAGAAATCATGGATTTTGTATCTCCGGCTGGACCAGTTTATCAGGCTGGAACACTATCCGGTAACCCTATCGCAATGGCAGCCGGCCTTACAATGCTCACTTACCTCAACGAAAATCCTGAAGTTTACCAAGAACTTAACAGGATTGGGGATAAAATTGTAAATGGAATAAAATCTTCCTTAGGAAAACTTGGAATGAACTATACGGTTAATCATTTGGGAAGTATGTACAGCCTTTTCTTTACAGATAAGGATGTTTTTGATTTTGCTTCTGCCAAGCATTCTGACACCGGTCTTTTTGGAAAGTACTTCCAGCGCATGCTTCAAAAAGGCATTTACCTTGCACCATCCCAATTTGAAAGTTTGTTCTTATCCACTGCACTTTCAGATGATCTGATTGATAAAATAATAGCTGCCAATGAGGCTGCACTTATTGAAATACACAGCTAAAAAATATTACCATGAAGTTACGCGTTTACGGAATCAAAAACTGCGACACCATGAAAAAGACCTTTGTTTTCTTAGAAAACAAAGGTCTTGATTATGAATTTATTGACTACAAAAAAAATGCCCCGGACACTGCTCTATTGTCTGGATTTGCCGACAAAGTCGGGTTCGAAAATCTGATCAACAAAAAAGGCACGACCTACCGAAAGTTAGATGACCAGGAGAAAAAAGACCTAGAAACAAAATCCAATGCCATCGCTCTTCTTTCAGAAAAAAGCAGTATGATCAAACGGCCTATTATTGAGTTTCCGGACGGTTCAATACTTTTGGGCTTAAATGAAGAGGAAATAATTAAAAAGGCAGGAAAATAAAGCAAAAAATCGAAGCTTATTCTTCAGACGTTGATTCAATTAATTTTCAAATAACTTCTTTAAATAGTAATGGCATATGAATTAAAATTTGGAAAATAGTTTTAAATTTTCAGAGATAAACTTTATGGAATTAAACAAAAACAGATTATTTTTTCTTGATTGGTTGAGAGTAATTTCAATTTTTCTGGTTTTTCTTCACCATGTGGCCATGCCTTTTAATGGGCAGAGCTGGCTGGCAGATTATCAAGGCAAAAGCGAATCTCTTTATAGCTTTACTGTTTTTTTTGAACAGTGGAGGTTAAATCTTCTGTTTCTTATTTCAGGAGCAGGAACGTATTTGGCCTTTTCAAAGCGTACAGCTTTGCAGTATTTCGGAGAAAGAACACAAAGACTTTTAATACCCTTATATTTTGGCATATTCTTTATTGTGCCTCCGCAAACCTATTACCAATTTTATAATAATTATGATAGTTTTTGGGACTTGTACCCGAACGTATTCTTTGACCGCCAACTTTTACATTTATGGTTTTTGAAGATGTTATATGCTTTTTCGGTTGTCATTATTCCCCTTATTCTATATTTAAAATCGGAAAAAGTTAAACTTTTTAAAACATCACTTTCCAGGCTTCTTGAAAACGCCTGGGCTATCTTTACTTTAGGTCTAATATTTGTCTTAATTGGTGTCATTGCAAAAAAAAATTTCCCAGAAAATCCTGATGCATTTTTAACTAATTATGGAACGAGTGTACCTTTTTTCCTTTATTTCTTGACGGGGATAATACTATCATCTAATCCAAAATCATGGGAGAAATTATTTGAACTTAGAAAGACTTTTCTGTTTTTTGGATTAATTGGAATAGTCTTATTTTATTATTTCTTTTTCGTAAAAGAACATCTCGTTCATTCTGGAAGGTTAACTGAGGATTCAGCTAAATTAATTTGGGACAGTATACGGGGATTTATGGGCTGGTCTGTAATTTTAACAGTGATAAGTTTTGGTGTTAAATACCTAAATAAAACAAATAAGTGGCTTAGACCCCTAAACGAAGGAATTTATCCTTTTTATATCCTGCACCAGACCATAATAATTATAATAGCATTTTACGTAATACAGCTAAACTTAATCTGGCAATTTAAAATACTAATAGTCTTATTTAGCTCATTGTTTTTGTCAATTGGTGTTTATAGATTTTTGATATATCCTATAAAACCCTTGTGGTACTTTTTTGGGTTAAAACCCAATAAAAAAGCTCAAACCAAAAATTCTCTAAAAGAAGTTGTTTAAAAAAATATTAACCAGAAGATTCAAAAAAACAAGACAAGCTAATTAGGGCCTCTTGGAAAATTCCTTCGGAATTAGGGAGTAGAGCTTAAACTAAGTTCTACTTTCTTTTTTTTGGAGACTTTGGGCATTAATTTGCGGTCAATTTGAGTACGGAAAAGTACAATTTAGGCTTCGGTTTTGGATGCGTTGGGCCATGATTTGCAGTATGGGCACACTGCTCCCATGAAGATCTTTTTTGGTGATTTTTATGCTGATCGTTGTAGGGGTGGGCTTTCCTTTGCTGCCCTTCTTTTTGCTATCAGAACCGCATTTGCTGACATAATCCCAAAAAATATCATCAGTTTTTCTCTTTTCTCCCCTTTCACCTTGATTTTGCCAAGCCCATAATGGTTTTTGTTTGTCCCAAAAACACCTTCCATTACAGTAGCTCTCTGTCTGGAGATTTCAGAGCTTAGTACTTTTTCTGCTTTGCTTAATTGTTTGGGGCCTTTTTTTGGGAAGCAGGTGAAGATCTTCTGATGGGTACAGAATACACGGTTTTTGTTTGTTGCATATATTCTGTCCGCTCCAAGCTGTCTGGCAGGACCGAAAAATCTTTTATGCTTTGCTACTGACAGCTTCAGTCTTGTACATTCATTGAATGCATTAAAATCCAGTTTGTCAATAAAAGCAAGACCATCCACCTGTAAGATATGGGCTTTGGCACCAAACTCTACAGGCTTATTCTCCTTCCCTCTCACTATTGGTCGGAGATATGGTTTATGAAGTGACACAATCCTATCCTTGAGTTTGGAAGGAGGATTGTCCAACAGGAACTCCTGTTGCTGACATATCTTTTTTACCACCCCAAACCTTGAAAAGTCTTTCAGATCAAGGCCCGCTCCTTTGTTTTTGTCCAAAACCTCCTGAAGCTGTTCTATGCCTTTGTTGAGAAGATACACCAATGCTTTTCTTCTTCTGAGTGTTTCCTTAAAACTGTTTTTCCTTTTTCTCGAATAAGTCGTTTGGGCGAGTTTCTGCTCCCTGAATTTGGATCTTGGCCTTTTGATACCCAGGTCTGAACAGATCCTGAATAGCTGATCTTCAAAAACCCATTCACAGCACTCCCAAAGAAGCTTTACGTCAGTTGGAAAACGTATGTACGACTCATAGCAGGTGGCATCCATCAGAAGTACATGGCTGTTATTGACATCATGTTTCCAGTGCAGGATAAGAATCTCCTGAAGCTTCTCCCATTCACAATGGGTTTCAATATAAGCCCTTATACGGGTCATAATGGTCATGTCTTTAATCTGCTCATTTTCTGCCAATACTTTCCCGCAGAAATACTGGAGAGACCAGTCAGTATTGAAGCGTTCCAGAAGATGCCGGTCGCTGACATTCAGATATGCTTTTAAAAACATAAGTGCAAACATACCCTTGGGACCAAACCAGCTTGGAGCACCTCTTCCCGAAAGTTCTCTTGGGAGACATGAAACAAGTTCATCCCAAGGGATACTGTCATGAACCTGACCTAACAATGAATTCTTGAAAAAGTGATATTTTGGAGAATATCCATCGAAATCTTTGAAAAGAGGAAGCTGAGCCATATCTTTAATCGTATTTAAGTCTGCAACCTTAAAATACAAAAAAGAAAACCCCGAAAAAAGCTCAAAACAGCCGATTTCGTGGTTTTTGTGTTATGTTTTTGTTATTTATTTAATTGACTTTCAGTCAATTAAGAATTAAACAAGAGACCCTAATTAGCAATAAGACTCAAACACTTCCCCAAAAAAGAGGCCGTCCCTTTTAAAAGACAGCCTCTTTTTATTTTAAACCCATTAAAATGAATAAGTTGGCAAATGCTTTAAAATATCTTCTGTCATTTTCTCCAAATCATACTCATGCTTCCATCCCCAATCTTCCCTGGCCCTGCTGTCATCAATGCTGTCCGGCCAGCTGTCTGCGATAGACTGTCTAAAATCAGGCTCATAACTAATAGTGAAGTCCGGATAGTGTTTTTTGATACTCTCATAAATTTCCTTCGGGGAGAAGCTGATAGCAGCAAGATTATAGCTGGACCTAATTTTAACATTCTCCTCAGGAGCATGCATCAAATCCAAGGTAGCTTTAATGGCATCAGGCATATACATCATAGGGAGGTATGTGTCTTCTTTCAAAAATGAAACAAAATGTTCACCTGCAATGGCTTTGTGATAGATGTCCACTGCATAATCAGTCGTACCTCCACCAGGTAAAGATTTATACCCTATCAATCCTGGATACCTTAAACTCCTTACATCCACTCCATATTTCTGAAAATAGTATTCACACCATCGTTCACCTACCTGTTTGGAAATCCCATAAACGGTATTCGGCTCTTTCACACAAAACTGCGGGGTATTTACTTTGGGCGTATTGGGCCCAAAAACAGCTATTGAAGAAGGCCAGTAAATTTTATCAAGCTTCTCTTCCCTTGCCAATTCCAAAACAAACAGCAAACTGTCCATATTAAGCTGCCATGCAAAAAGTGGATTCTTTTCACCTGTTGCTGACAGAACTGCCGCCAAATGATATATCTGCTTTACATTTTCGGATTTCACAAGACTCCTTACAGTCTTTTTATCCATGACGTCGAGGACCTTTGTTTTACAATAATCAAACTTCTCCAAAGCTTGAGGTTGGATATCGGTAGCAATGACATTTTCGCCGCCATAAATATCTGCAAGTGCCTGCGTCAGCTCAGAACCTAATTGTCCTGCCGCTCCTATGATTAAAACTCTTTCCATCGTAAAAGACAACATCCAAAGGCTTCCCAACCCTTGATGATTTTTGATTATATTTGGGATTGAATGGGGCAAAAATAGTGAATTTCATTTATCAAATTCACTATTATTCCTTAGTGTTTTCAAACCATCCATAAGCTAAGTGTATGTACGATACTTTAAAACCCAAATTACAAGAAGAGTTAAAAGAAATTGAAGCCGCAGGTCTGTTCAAAAGAGAAAGAATCATCACTTCTCCGCAAGCTGCGGAAATAACCATCTCAGGAGGCAAAAAAGTTCTCAATTTTTGTGCGAACAACTACTTGGGACTTTCCTCTCACCCAAAAGTTATCGAAGCCGCAAAAAAGACTATTGACACCCATGGTTTCGGTATGTCTTCTGTACGATTTATCTGTGGAACCCAAGACATCCATAAAGAACTCGAAGAAAAAATATCCAAATTCCTGGGAACGGAAGATACCATTCTGTATGCTGCGGCTTTTGATGCCAATGGAGGTGTATTCGAACCCTTATTTGGTGCAGAGGATGCCATTATCTCTGATGCCCTTAACCATGCTTCCATAATAGACGGAGTAAGGCTTTGTAAGGCTATGCGCTTCCGCTATAAGCACAATAATATGGAAGACTTGGAAGCCCAACTAAAGGAAGCAGACGCCAAAGGAGCCCAACAAAAGATCATCGTAACAGATGGGGTTTTCTCCATGGACGGCACTATTGCCCAGTTGGACAAAATTGTAGGCCTAGCGGAGAAATACAAGGCCTTAGTGATGTCTGATGAATGTCATTCAACAGGCTTTATGGGAAAAACCGGCAGGGGTGTCCATGAATATCGTGATGTGATGGGCAAGATTGATATCATCACAGGAACTTTGGGCAAGGCCTTAGGAGGAGCTTCCGGTGGTTTTACCTCTGGCCGTAAAGAAATCATTGAAATGCTCAGGCAAAGATCAAGGCCTTACCTTTTTTCCAATACCCTCGCTCCATCCATTGTTGGAGCTTCCATCGCCGTTTTTGATCTTTTGAGTGAGACTACAGAACTGAGAGACAAGCTGGAAGACAACACCAAATATTTCAGGGCCAAAATGACTGAGGCAGGATTTGACATCAAACCAGGTGAACATGCCATTGTCCCAATCATGCTATATGATGCGGTTCTTTCTCAGAAAATGGCAGAAAAATTACTTGAAAAGGGAATTTATGTGATTGGATTCTACTATCCTGTGGTTCCAAAGGGTGAAGCAAGGATTAGGGTACAAATATCTGCAGGACATGAAAAGCATCACCTGGACAAAGCAATTCAAGCATTCATTGAAGTAGGGAAGGAACTGGGGGTTATAAAATAAAAATTAAATAAGAGCATAAACTTAAAAAAGCCGCTGAAAAAATCCAGCGGCTTTTATTTTTAGATGTGCATAAAAAAAGGGCTTAAAAGCCCTTTTACATTTAATTTTATCCAAGTTTGAATCGGATTGGAAGTCTCATCCTTACCCTTACCGGACGTCCCCTTTGCTTTCCTGGAGTCCACTTAGGTGCATTGGAAACTACCCTCAATGCTTCCTCGTCACATCCACCTCCGATACCTCTCAGGATTTCAACATCCTGAATAGACCCATCGGTGTTTACTACGAATACCACATAAACTGTACCTTCTATACCCATCCTTCTTGCCTGGGTAGGATATTTAAGGTTCTTCCTCAAATATTCGTTCCAAGCTTCCATTCCTCCTGGGAATTCTGGAGAGTTTTCCACAACGTCAAAGATCTCATCTGCCTTTTCAACCACAGGTGCATCAGCGATGACAACTTCTCTGATTACAGTTTCCTCTTTTACATCCAAGTCAAAATCAACTTCGATTTTTTCCTCGATTTCCACTTCATCAGGAACTTCCTGAATGATAGGCTGCTCGATTGGAGGTGGTGGCGGTGGTGGCTGTTCGGTAATAGGAATATCCAATAGTTCCTCGAAATCATCGGCAACCTGTCCCAAATCTTTCAAAGGTCCGACATCGTAGGACTTATATTCGAAAGCGAAGAGAACCAGGCCGACGCTCACAAGGAGACCAAGGTTCAGGAACATCCCTGATTTTTTGGTCAAATCCGCTTTTGGCGTCTTTTTAGCTTCCATGGTTGTACTTTTATAAAGGTTAATAAATTTTGCATTCTAAGGAATAACAATCTTAGCCAATTATTTTTATTTATACAAGAGAACTTTTCGCCTTGTATAAAATAATAAAACCGCTAAAACCAATTAAACCTCCAAAGAGATTTGCCAGGATATCCTCCAACTCAAATGACCGGTTAGGAACAAACATTTGCAAATACTCTATAAATATAGGAAAAAAAATTGAAAATACTAACATGTTAGTCAATAGTTTTCCCCATTTGATACATTTTTTTTCATCCAAAGTCCCAACCCGGGCCCATAGAAAGGTCAATACCGAAAAGCAACTAAAATGAATCAGCTTATCGGCAAACGGAAATAAGGGTACTTTTGGCAGATTATTGCCCGGGGTCAACAAAGCTACTGATACAAACAGCAACCATAACAAAGCCGGTAATAACCTGTATTTGTTCAAAACGATCAAGCTCCTACCAGCTCCGCATATTCCGCCGCAGAAAGCAGATCATCCGGAAGGTCTCCTGTTAATTTCACTTTAATCATCCATCCTTCTCCATAAGGAGAATCATTTACGAGTTCTGGAGAGGATTCCAATTCTTCATTGAACTCCAGGATTTCACCCTCCACAGGCATAAATAGATCCGAAACTGTCTTAACAGCTTCCACTGTGCCAAAAACCTCACCTGCACTGATGGTCTCTCCAACAGTCTCTACTTCTACATAGACAATATCGCCAAGTTCTCTTTGGGCAAATTCAGTAATCCCGATGGTGGCAATACCATCTTCAATCCTTACCCACTCGTGGTCTTTGGTGTACTTAAGTTCTTCTGGAAAGTTCATATTTGAGTTTGTTTAAGGTCGTCAAAAATACAAGGATTCATTAAATCTAAAAACCTATTGTGACAAATTAAATCGTAATTGTCCACCGAAGGCTGTAGAGCTTCTTCTAAAGGCAGTAGTGACCCTCGGGTCGTTGATTGTCCTATCAAAATAAATCTGAATATTCAGATTTTGATTGATCACATAACCCACTGTGGGCCTGATCTGAAGGTTCAAATTTCCATTTGTAACTGTGTTTACGTCTTCAATTTTCCTCTGTACCTGACGTGTATCCACTACCCGTGTATTCAACCTTAACTGGAGATCATTTTTCAGAACTTCCTGTCTTCCCTGAATTTTAAAAGGTACTTTGACACCAGCCTTGGTATAACCCAGATCAAATCCAAAATCCCTGCTATTTTGCTCTGTTACCTGGGCATTGGAAAAATTCAATCCAAGATTCCTTTCTGTATTATACTCCATCGCAATATTCAACCTGTCCTTGGTAAGCAAATTAACCCCTATCAGAGGAGCAAAACGCTCTGTTAGAATTACCTGATTTAAAATGAAAATCGGAATAAACTGTCCAAACTCATCTGTCAGGTTCGCTCCAGGAATGATATTGGACACCCGATTGAAAAGTTCCAAGCCTTGCTGATATAAAAGGGAATTGGAAAAATTACTGACCTCATAAGTTGACGCATAGCCATGGGTCAAATTAATAGAGGAGAAATATTCCCTCAATGCTGGAATCTGCGAGAGTCCGCGATAATCTACTCTCCAATTTGGCAATGGTATTTGAGGCAAAGGATTCAAATTAATCGAATTCGCATCCCTACCGGAATAAGCGGACAAAAATGCCAATGTCAATACATCCTGCCCATTCAATCCAAACTCACCCCCGGGGTTTTGGGCATTGAGCCTGGCCTGAATGACTGCCCTATTATTTTCAAGTTGCCTGAATACAGGTGAATTGTTGTTGTTATCATCCCTTACAAAAGCCGTCCTTATGATAGAATAAGTAATGCTATACCCACCAAGTCTATTGGGACTCAGGCTGCTAAACCGCAAGTCAGGATCTCCGGAGTTCCTAAATATCTCACTGTATTCTCCTGTTTCCCGCTTTCTAGCTTCAAAATTGATCCTGAAATCTTTGAAAGGCTCCGCCAAAGCAGTCAGTTGGAGGTTGACAGCTTTATTCTGCCGGAAAGCCTGGGTAAGCTCAACACTTGGCGCCATCAATCCATCCTCTGCTAACCTGAACCTGAGATTGGGGTCCTGACTTCCAAAAATGAATCCAAGACCTGGATTCAAGAAGCTTCTGTCCAACCCCAATAAACCCGTATTTTCCATATAACCCGGTAAAAAAGTACCCTCCACCACTGAATACCTAAAATTGATATCTTTTACCATAGTCAAAAACTTGATAAGTTTATTGGTAAATGGGGTGCCGATGGTATCTTCTGCATTTACCACCTGTCTTCCGGGTATACTCGGTCTCCTTGGGGCATACAATGCCCTCAACTTTGCATTTTTGTTATACAATTTGACAAGATCCAACTTGCCGGTGATAGCTCGATCCCGGGTATTCTGTATCACATTACCCAAAGTGTCCCTTTGTCCGATGGCTCCGGTGAGCCAGGCATAATTGGCTGAATACCTATAATCCATACCAATCCAGTCCAAGGCTTTGACCTTATCCAATGGCAGCTTGTAATTGGCCATCAATTGATGGGTATAATTGGTAGTTCTACCAAAATTCCTAAGATTGACCCTAACGGAATCCCTTGCCTCTTGGGTATCACGGGCACCTTCGGGCTCATCCACTACAGAGAAATTCCTGCTCATCAAATCAACCCTTAGATTTTTGGTCAAATCCCAATTGACATTAAAGGTCCGGTTAAGGAAGAAACTTTTTTGGTAGAATGGATCAACCCCATCAGTGGTCAACTGGTCATTTCTAAATTGGGTACGCATGAACCTCCTGTCTAGATCAACCCGTGCAGATACACTCGTCGGAACAAAATTAAAATTGATGTCCCTTATCAATCTGAATCCGGAACCTCCGGACCATTCCGCATTTTTAAATGGCTCTAAGATCAAAGGTTTGGGTTGGTACACATAGGCAATATTCCCAACCCTTGTCTCAAACTCATAACGCGCTGTATTGATATTGCTCTGTCGCACACTACCAAAAGCATAGGAAACCGAGAAATTACTCAAATCATAAATCTTGACACTTTCCTTAGCCGGATTACGGTTTTTCCGGACATTGGAAAACCCAATATTTCTTCTTTTCATTAGGTCCAGCACCTGACTTCGGTACAAATCCCTCTCTGCATCTGACTGGAATTTGTCCAATGCCAGCCTCAAAGGAACATCAGGGTTCAATGGATCATATTCAGGCCTTACCGTGATATTTTCCATACTGGCATACATGGGTATGGTCATATTCAATGCCTCAGGCAAAAGTTTTTCTACACTGACATTGGCAGAAATATCATATTGGGTGGCAGACTCCAAAGAGCGCTGGGATAGTCTTGTTTCCAAACCTCCAAATCCAACCGTATTGTGTCTAATGGAAGTAGAAATTGTAGCTACATCTGCAATCTGAGTATTCAAAATGGCATTGGCTGCCCAACCGGAGGATTCGATAAAACCAGTCACTCGTAATTCGTTTGCCCATATACAGATAGACCTGGAGCCTCCTCCTGTGGCTCCTGGGTTACGGATACCAATCATCATACCTTGTATAAGACTGAGTTCGGGCCTTCCCACCACTGTCACTTTATATTGCCTGATTTCCTGTGTAAAGGCCAAATTCAAAGGAACCCTTTGATTGTCCCTGTCCACTTTGACCCCTACAATCTCTTTGATGGCTATGTCAAGTTCATTTTCCAAAGGCCAGATCTGCCTTGGATCTCTGGTTCCCTTTGGAGTAATTAAAAGTGGAACCTCTATTTCGTAATAATTATCAGTATAATCAGTACCCATCCTGATAAAGGCAGTCAATTCTCCATTTTCAGCATCCTCAGAGTCGGCATGGAAAAACATCTTGATCCTTTCATATTGTACCAGGTTGAGGGACCCTGTGTTCTTAAATACTGCCCGGGCATCCCTGGCCTGCAGATCTTCAACACAAAGACGGAGGGATTGCTCGTTCAACTGCCTTTCCACAGCTGCTAAATTATCCCTGTCCCGCGTAATTCCAGGAGGCAGCACATACGGGCTCTGGGTAGCACTTCCTTGACTGTTTTCTTCGATATTGACGACACCAACAGTAAAATTGGAATTATCAGGTTCAGGAATCTCAAAAAAGCCCCTTTCGAAAAGTGACTCTTGGAATACACGCCATTGACTGGCCACCAAACGGAAATTAGCCATTCTCAAGACAACGGGCTGTTCAAAATCTGTGAGGTAAGTCCTCATAAAACGGATAGATTTAAATCCTGAGATTTCGCCCTGAACCCTATCAGGATTTCTGACCGGTATCCTAAACAGGTACCAACTTACCTCATCCCCGCTCTGAATAGAAGTAACCCGGTCGACAATGTACCCTCTCCCGACTTCCAATTGTCCTGGTCTAAGGTCAATTTCGTATTCATAATAGGCCTCCAGCTCATTGATTGTATTGTCATTATTCAAGTCTTCATTGTCCGGAAGGTTGGAACCAGAAGGTGTAAATGGCAGGTTGACATTAGAAGTAATAGGGGTGTTCCCTTCCATACCATTGAAATTCTTATAACGCTCCAGAATTTTGATATCTCTATTGTCAAAATCCTGATCCAAATAATACTTGAAATTATCAGCCGAAGGATCAGCTTCAATTTCCTGAAGGACCTGTGGCGTTACATTCAGCCTATTTAAAAACCTATCTCTAAAAAATTCTGCTTCTTCAGCCGAGTTCAGACCATCCAGACCGACATCTTGGTTGGTCCTTGCTTCAGGTGAATTATCAAAAGCAGGAATTAAAAACTGTTGCCTCGTAATCCTTCCCCATTCTGTGGTAGCTGTCTGACTAAAGTCTCCATCTGCCGGCAAGCCATTTTCAAATCCATGCCTGCTGTCTTTTACCACATCCTCGGAAATTTCCCCTAAATTAAACCGAAGTTTTCCACCTGTTGTATTGTTCTGATTAAACTTTCCATCTAAGACCCTGCCATTGGGCCCTTGAATAAATGGATCGAGTAACCAGAACTCAATATATTCCACATTTGTCCTATCAAAGTCCACTTCTGTGGTGATAGCCCTTGTAACTCCTCCATAATTCAGCCTTGGATTGGGAAGAAAACCATCCGGGGTCAGTGCAGGATTGTAATTATACATCCCCCTTTCACTTGGGAAATAAGCCAATTCAAAAAGTGGCTCAGGTACTATAATGACGTCCCTATCCCTGCTTTGGAAAATTTCTTGAGGTATTACCCTTCTCACATAGTGATTTTGCCGATCCTCTCTGGTAATATTGCCGGGAACCCCAGGCCCACTCTCTCGGTAAAACACGTTGTCTATGTTATACCAGGCCAGCTTTGCCCTTCGATAAGTATTGCCTAAACGGTCTTCCGTTGTGCTGCTTAAATCAAACTGATCATTATCAGTCTTTGGTGTTGCAGCCAATCTCCAAGTTTGGGCAGCAGCATTTCCCAAGCCATAGGGAGTAATGGCTGTTTCAAAATCATCGATATAGACCGTCGGCTCTCCAGCAACTCTATTGGAAGTACCAGGTAGCAGTTGGGCAAATTCTCCACTAAAGGTTACCAAAGATTTTTCCTTGGTATTGGTAAATGGAAGAAAATCTGCCAGTTTGGTAAGGAACCGGGATTCATCCGAGAAATTGGCATCCAATCCCCACATGCTGTTCCTTAGGGTTTCAGCCCCAGTGGCAATCCTGGTTATATTTGGCCTTTCATTAAGGTAAAGAAATGTTCCCCCCAGACTCAGCTTTTCATTGACCGCATAATCCAATCTTGTCCCTAAAAGACTTCGCGTTTGAAAGGATACAAGATCTGCTTTTTCAAAACTGATGGAAATTCTTTTCCCTGACTGAAGAATAGACTCATTAATGATATTGACACGTCCAATATTGTAATCAACCGTAAAATCAACACCCTCTGTCAAGGGAATATTGCCTGCCATCACAATCACGGATCCAGGAGAAATATTCAAGCCAGGCAACAAAATCTCCGAAGCTGAACCGGCTGTCAACCTGCCCTTGATAAAAAATTTATCATAGCGCGTCACCAGTTCTGCATCGGCCCTTGTTGTCCGGTAGAGCGTATCAAATACAAAGCGATCGGCCAAGTTACGTTCGTTGGGAAGAAAAAGATTCCTTAATGTCCTCCCAAAAGGTTCCAACACCGGGAAAGCAAGTAATCCCCTGTCAGGAAAAATTGTAATTCCTGGAACAAAGTCAAAATTCCCATCGGGAGCTGGATCATTCTGAGGGTTAAGGTTATCCAAACCCATCAATCGGATCAACGGCCTGTTTCTTACATTCTCCCCTTCCAAGAGGGTAGGATTATCCAAACCCGTCCTATCATCTCTGTAAATTACCTGAAGCTGAAAACCGTCCCTCATCACCTGATTGGCATTCAGGTTATAAATGTTTTTCATCATCAGGTCCCAAGTAGGAATGTTGATGTTTATCCTTGCAGGACGCAACATTTTCAGGTAAATAAATTCATTCTGAGGCCTGTTTTGATAATCTTCTGACATTTCTCCCACTTTGAATACCTGACCATTAAAGGTGTATTCAAAAGAAACAGCCAAAACCTCATCATTTTGCAACCTCCTTGAAAGCGAAATATAACCTAACTCCCGGTGAAAGAAGAACTCGTTGGGTCCCAACTTTCTGGCTCCACTTACCTGTTCAAAATCAATTCCCCTGGTAAGCTGCAAGGAAGATTCAATGGCACTTGACCCTGTGTCTGCAGGTCTGAAAGAAGGATTTGCCAAGAGGTTCTGAAAGAGCAGGTTGGCATTATTGGCCGCTGGACTTCCTGGACTTCCGGTACCTATATTGGGATTGGTAGGCCTAAAAATCCGGGTCCCTTCGCCCAAATCCATAAAGGAAACAAAATTCCTTAATGTCTCGGTATTATTGGCCCTGTTCATGATGTAAACCTCCACCCGGGTGATATTTACTCCGGAAAGAATCTGAGGTATACCCCTTAGCCAGCGCTCATAATTGTCTCTAAAAAAGTGGGCCAAAAAAAAGTGTCTGTTCTCATCATAATTGGAACCCTGGATTTCAAACATCCTACCCTGTCCTCCAGCCTCAATGACAAGCTCATCTCTCCTTCCACGCTGGGTAGAAGCCACAGAGGTGACAAAAAGGTTACCGAACTGCATCTGGGTCTTTACACCAAATAAATTCTGGGCTCCATGAATCAGACTGTTTTGCACAGGCATGCTGACATTCCCTATCTCTATAGATTTGATGATATCTTCCTTGAAGCCCTGGTATTCTACCTTCAACTGATTCTGAAAGTCAAAAGAGTTGTTGGAGTCAAAGTTGGCTGCCATTCGCATCTTCTGACCCAAACTGCCATTAACTGCCATTTGGATCTGCTGATTGAAATTAAAATTGCCGTTTTGTTGCTGCCTGATAGGGATAGCCGGATTGTCTATTCTTCTGAAAATGGCTCCAAGATCCAGGTTGACAAAACCTGTAGGTACCAGTGTAATTTCATCTCCTCCAAAAATCCTGTCAAACTGAGGAGAACTGGTAAATGGAATCGAAATATCTCTTCCCGTTACGGGACTTTCTCCATCCATCCCTCTCGACCTGGTTCTCCAATACTCCTGCCTGACTTTGAATTCCTGAATTTTTGAAAACTCATCAAAATCATAGATTACTCCAGGAGTTAAAGAAGCAGAGTCCAGCTCATCCTGAATCCTATACTTCAAAGTGGAATCCATTTCCACTCTGATATTTTGCCTTAGTGAAGGCGAAGGATAAAATGGCGAATATTGCGGCCTATACGGATTTTGGTTGGGAAAAAGAGGATTTGTCCTAAGGCTTGGCCAAAGTAAGAAAGACGGTGATATCCTCCTTTTGTTGAGAGAGTCCAGCCTACTTACTGTCAAGGTATCTATAACAGTCTCCTGTGCAAAGGATTCCAAGGAGGGTAAAATAAAACACAGCAACAGCAAAAAAACTGATGCAAACTTTAAGATGGAATCTTTGAAAAAAAATTGACGCCCAAGCAAAAGACCAAAGATTTAAATTGTTGATTAAGGTGCCTTTAAAGATGCTTTAATTAATTCTTCTAAAGAAATTTCTGAACCTGTTTTTTTCAATACCGCGGCAATGTTTTTTTCAGCAGTAGCTTTTGGAAAACCTAAAGTAATCAAAGCCTGTAACGCTTCTTCTCTGATTTTATTGTTTGATTGGACAAAGCCTACTGCCGTCTGACCATGTTCTAACAGTGTATCTTTTCTAACTTTATCCTTCAATTCGAGTACAATCCGCTGAGCCGTTTTTGCACCGACCCCCTTTACATTTTGGATGGTACGGAAATCCTCCTGTACAATAGCACTTTCCAATTCTTCAGAACTCAGGGAAGAAAGGATCATCAATCCGGTATTAGGGCCAACCCCTGAGATGGAAATCAAATGCAAAAAAAGTCTCTTTTCATTCTCCTCTTTGAATCCATAAAGGGTGTGGGCATCTTCTTTGATATGCAAATAAGTGAGGAGCATAATATGCTCCTCATCTTTTATTTTTGAATAAGTCTGCAAGGAAATTTTTACATGATACCCAATACCCCCTACTTCAATAAGTACATAAGTTGGGTCTTTGTAAACCAGCTTTCCTTTTAGGTATGCAATCATAATTTTTCTTTCATTTGCGCATCCACCACCGCTATGGCTACCATATTAACGATTTCTCTGATGGAGCTTCCAAGCTGTAATATATGCACTGGCTTATTCATTCCCAAAAGAACAGGACCAATTGCTTCGGCATGTCCAAGTTCTGACAGCAATTTATAAGCGATATTACCGGAACTAAGATCTGGGAAAATCAAGGTATTTGCCTTGTTTCCGATCAGTGCACTGAACGGATAGTTTTCCTCCTGGATCTCCTCGTTCAAGGCTACATTGGCCTGCATTTCACCTTCTATGATAAGATTTGGATATTTTGCCTTTGCCAATGCTGTTGCTTTTGCTGTTTTGGCCGCAACTTCCCCTTTTGCTGAACCAAAATTGGAATAGGAAAGAACAGCGATTTTAGGTTCAATATCAAAGAACTTTACTCCTTCCGCTGTTAGCCCAATGATTTCAACCAGCTGTTCCGCTGTAGGGTTTACGTTCACTGTGGTATCGGAAAAGAAGAAAGGACCACGGTCTGTATTCATGATATACATACCTGCTACACGGTCAATGCCTTTTTTCACTCCGATCACATGAAGTGCTGGAAGAATGGTCTTTGGATAATCTTTTGTAAGGCCTGAAATCAAGGCATCTGCTTCTCCCAGCTCCACCATCATAGAACCAAAATAGTTCCTGTCCTTCATCAACCTATAGCAATCCTGGGGAGTAAGTCCTTTTCTCTTCCTTTTTTCAAACAGAATGTTTCCAAAGCGCCTCAGTCTTTCTTCATCTTCATAAGGATCTACAATGGTAACTCCAGACAAATCCAGCTTATTTGCTTCAATGATCTCATCAATTTTTTCTTTTCTACCCAAAAGAATCGGAATAGCCACACGTTCATCCCTTAGAATTTGGGCGGCTTTCAGGATTTTAACATTGTCTGCTTCAGCGAATACCACTCGCTTAGGATCTTTCTTGGCTCTTGTTACAACCCTAAGCATCAGCCTTTGGTCAATGCCAATTCTTTCCTGAAGCTCAAGATTATATGCATCCCAATCCGTAATTACATATTTTGCAACCCCTGATTCCATGGCAGCCCTGGCTACTGCTGGGGCAATAGTAGTTATCAATCTTGGATCAAGAGGTTTTGGAATCAGATAAAATCTGCCAAAGGCCATTTGCGTATCGCCATAGGCCTTATTTACTATTTCAGGGACAGGTTCTTTGGCAAGGGCTGCAATGGCTTTCGCAGCAGCTAATTTCATTTCCTCGTTGATGGTGGTAGCCCTAACGTCCAATGCACCTCTGAAAATATAAGGAAAGCCCAATACATTATTGACCTGATTAGGATAGTCGGACCTCCCCGTAGCCATGATCAGGTCATCACGCGTAGCCATTGCCAAATCATAAGCGATTTCAGGATCTGGATTGGCAAGCGCAAAAACAATTGGGTTCGGTGCCATCTTTAAGATCTGCTCAGGAGAAACTATATTCCCCGCAGAAAGCCCCAGAAAAACATCGGCTCCTTCAAGCGCCTCTGTTAAGGTATGAACATCTTTATGGGTTGCAAATTCCTTTTTGATCTCATCCAAATTTGGACGGTCCATCCTGATGGCTCCTTCTTTGTCGCACATCACGATGTTCTCCCTTCTCACCCCAAGACTCATATAGAATTTGGTGCAGGAAACCGCCGAAGCTCCCGCTCCATTGACCACCAATTGGATCTCATCTATCTTTTTCCCTACAATTTCAAGCGCGTTGATCAAGGCTGCACCTGAAATGATAGCGGTCCCATGCTGGTCATCGTGCATCAAAGGAATCTTCATTTCCCTTTTCAAGGTTTCCTCGATCAAAAAGCACTCAGGAGCTTTTATATCTTCCAGGTTAACCCCTCCAAAGGTAGGCTCCAGCGACTTAATTATCTGGATCAGCTTGTGCGGATCCTTTTCGTCAATTTCAATATCAAAGACATCGATGCCGGCAAACTTCTTGAATAATACACCTTTTCCTTCCATCACCGGCTTTGATGCCTCTGGACCAATATCTCCCAGTCCCAAAACTGCGGTGCCATTCGAAATTACCGCCACCAAATTACCCTTGGCTGTATATTTATAGACGTTTTCTTTATCATTGGCGATCTCTTTACAAGGTTCTGCCACCCCTGGGGAGTAAGCAAGTGCGAGATCTAACTGACTGGAAAGCGGTTTGGTAGGTACTACTTCAATTTTACCGGGTTTCCCTTGCACATGATAGTTCAGTGCATCCTCTTTACGGATTTTAATGGCCATATAGGTTTGTTTGTTAAATGATATCAGCTGGAAGATTCCGGTTTGGGAAGCACTTCCGTTGCTAACAAAATAGTTTCGATCTCCCGGATAGATTCTCTATGGGCTTCATTGGGATAATAAACGAATCCTTCCATGTAATAAAGTTTCCCTTTTTTATCATCCACAATCACATAACCCAGGAATGAGCCACCCATGCTAAGGTTATTGGTTTTCCATCCTCCGCGGATTTCGACTGCAAAATTATTGTTTATCTTGAAATTACTAAATACCGGAGTGGGATCAACCCGCTCTGTAACGAGATAAGAATTTCTGTTTGAGGGGTTTCCATAAATATGCATTTTTGTAATTTTTTCCCTCAGCTCCAGAATAGATTGGGGAAAGACCTGATCTTCAGACACATAATCTGTCTCGTAAAAAAACAGGCTGATATCTGGTCTGTCAGAACGGGGTGTAGGCTGCCTCAGCCACAAAAAATCACTCTCAGCTTTGGCAATCTGATAGGAAGCCGGCACATTGACACCTAAGCCCAGCTTTTCACCGGCCATTTTTGCAGCTGAATTTTTCCTGTTGAGCAGTAATTTGTTTAACCTGTCCCTTTCTCTCACATGAAAAAGGTTCTGTATTTTATTTTTATTTGCCCTTAGGTTTTGAATCAGCTCTTCTTCATTGTTGCCAAACAGGTACAAAACCTCCTGTCCAAGCGCAAACTCGTCTGCACTCCTCAAAAAATACAATGAAGGGTCATTGGCCGCTTTTTCTTTCGCCTCCTTGCTAAAAAGAGCGTTGATATTTTGGCTGGCAGCCCTTCTGTCATCAAATGTAGTAACATAAACGATATTGGTTGCCATTTTTAAAATCCTGGTCATTGCCCGGGGATCTACTTTTCGGATATCAAACATGCTCTCATCCCTGATAAGACCGGAAACGTCCTCCAAAAACACCTCTTTCAATGTCTGTCCAAGTGGTCCCTCCCATTTGGCAGAATCAATTGCCAGTATAATTTCACCTATAGCGCCTCTTGCTTTTGGTTTGGTTGAATTTTGTGATTCCTCATCACCTTGGCAACTCAAAAAACCAAACATTGCAATGATGAAGGTCATTGCTAAACCTATTTTTCTGATATTCATACGCTTAATTTTTTATGGCCAGTACAATTTAAAAATTAATAAAAGGAATAAAAAGTTTTACTAACGAAATAGTTATCCAATTATTAATCTCTGCCCTGGTTTAATCTGATCGGTGTTTAGGTTATTAAGTCTTTTTATCTGATCTACAGTCACACCATTCAGTTTTTTTGAAATCAGCCAAAGCGAATCACCTGGCTGTACGGTGTAGTATCGGGGATTGGATGCGTCCGAACTGGAATTATCTGCCAAAGTAGTCTGTAACGATGAATTGTTCCTATAGATATACAGTGTCTGACCAACTTTGATGGTATTGGAACTTAAATTATTCCAATTCTTGATTTGAGTTACTGTAGCTCCATGTTGTTGGGCTATTTTCCCCAAAACATCCCCAGGCTTCACTTTATAAGCAATCCTGTCACCGCTTGGCCCAGGGGAATTATTGCTGACTGTCCTAACCGGACTTGAGTTGACGGGTGCCGACGCACTGCGCAAAGCAACAGTCCTTTCAGAAGTTAGCTTTACGGCACTGGCATAATTTTCCTGATTCTGGGTTATCCACTCGGCTGTTGATTTAGGCAAACGCAATGCGATATGCTGATGTGAGGATGGAATTAACCTATTCTGAATAGAAGGGTTTAGAAATTCAATATCCTCGATACAGGTACCACTGATATAAGCAAGTTGCTCTAAATCAAGTTCCTGATTAAATCTCACTTTTTCATAAGCGATGGGATAGGTGGGTTCTTCCAAAAAAAAGTTATGCTCTTCAGCATACCTCACCACATACATCATCGCCTGGAATTGAGGCACATAACTTCGTGTTTCTTTTGGAAGATGGTTATATATACCCCAAAAGGTCTTTTTACCTCCTGAACGATTGATGGCCTTTCTTACATTTCCCGGGCCACAGTTGTAGGCTGCTAAAGCCAATTCCCAATCACCAAACATTCTGTACAGGGATTTGAGATATTTTGCTGCGGCTTCGGTGGACATTTCGGGATCCATCCTGTCATCTATATCCCTGTTGACATGCAGGTTATACATTCTTCCCGTTGCAGGCATAAATTGCCATAGCCCCATAGCCCCCACTCTGGATTTTGCTTTTGGATTAAGACCAGATTCGATGATTGACAGGTATTTGATATCATCTGGCATACCGTGTTCGGCCAGGGTTTCCTCAAATAAAGGAAAGTAAAATTCCTTCCTTTTGAGCACCATTTTGGTGTACTCCCTATTTCTGACAACGAAGTAATTGATGAATGAAAAAATCCTCTCATTCAATTCGAAGGGCATATCAGTCTTCATTGCCCTGATTCTTTTTTCCACCTGATCATAGGTGAAATCGGGAATATATTCAAATTGGTAACTCGGGATTATTGTTTCTTCCTCAATGGAAGAATTGTTGATATGGAAGAGCTCCTGACCATAAACGGAATTATTTATCCAAAACATTAAGACAAAAGCGAATGTGATGGTGCAAATTTTCTTTTTCATGGTCAGGATATTAATTAGTTATTATTCAACTCCATGAGGTAATTCCCAAAGGCATATAATTCGGCCTCTTTGAATGAATTGGCCATTACCTGCAAGCCTATGGGAAGCCCTTGATGGTCTTTTCCATTTGGTAATGATAACGCTGGGACTCCCGAAACAGATGCCTGTACAGTAAATAAATCTTCCAAATACATGGCAACTGGATCGTTGCTGTGCTCTCCAAACTTAAATGCTGTTGAAGGCGTAGTTGGGAGCAGAATGTAATCATATTTATTCAGAAGGTTCTCTGTAAATTCCTTGATTAGCCTTCTCACCTTTTGGGCTTTGGTAAAGTAAGCATCATAGTAACTTGCACTCAACACAAAAGTCCCAAGCATAATCCTTCTCTTTACTTCCTCGCCGAATCCCTCAGACCTTGTTTTTTTGTACATACTTTCAAGATTATGGGCATTCGGACTTCTGTAACCGTATTTCACACCGTCATACCTGGAAAGATTGGAGCTCGCCTCGGCTGTGGTCAGGATATAATAAGTAGGAAGTACATATTTCAATAGCGGGAAGTCCACCTCTTCTACCTCATGCCCCTCCTCCTTTAAGCGTTCCAATACCGATAGGGTATTTTCCTTAATTTCCTTTTGTAAAGCCGGTGACTCAATGGTTTCCTTAAGATAAGCAACTTTTACCCTTTTGTCAAAATGCAGGAGTTCAGAATATTTTGGAACGGGTTTTCTCGAAGCAGTGCTGTCAAAATTATCAGGACCAGCCATGATCTCCATGACAAGGGCATTGTCCCTGACATTTCTGGAAAATACACCAATGGTATCAAATGAAGAGGCATATGCAATAAGTCCCCATCTGGAAACCCTGGAGTAGGTGGGCTTAATGCCGACTAATCCTGTAAATGCCGCCGGCTGCCTCACGGAGCCACCGGTATCCGTGCCAAGAGAAACAGTACAAAGATTGGCCTGCACAGCTACCGCAGATCCACCTGAAGACCCGCCAGGAACCCTGCTTTCATCCGCAGCATTCAACACCTTTCCGTGAACTGAATTCTCATTTGAACTACCCATACCAAATTCATCGCAGTTCAGTCTGCCTATGATGATTGCGTCTTCATCAATGAGCCTTTGGATGGCAGTCGCTGTGTATTGGGAAATGAAACCCTTTAAAATCCTGCTTGATGCATTGGATTCATGGTCTTTGTAAACCAAGACATCTTTTATTCCAATGACCATACCCGCAAGCCTTCCAGCTTTGCCTGAGGCAATTTTTTCATCCACTCTGGCTGCCTGCTCCAAAGCGGATTCCGTATAAACTTCAACGAAGGCGTTGAGATGCGCCTTCGTTTGAATGTTTTGGAGATAATAATTTACTATCGCTTTACAATCGGTTTCCCTATTTTCAAGCGACTTCTTGATATCGTCAAATGATAGGAATTTTTCCAAGGTTCTGATCTTTGGTCTGTTTACTCTTTTTTCTTCTTTTCTTTCAGACCTTCTTCAAGGTCCTCCTGAATTTCTTTGGTGGCATCTTTGAATTCTCTGATTCCTCTTCCAAGTCCTCTTGCCAGTTCAGGGATTCTCTTTGCACCAAATAGCAGGAGAATCACTAAGATGATAAGGATAATAGATCCTCCACCCATATTTTGAAAGAAACCCAATGTTGTCATGATGATATGATTTAGATGATAAATTGTTTACAAAGATATACTTGTGCAGCGCTAACACAAAGGAATGACTCCGCTATAATTGTGTATTTTTTATAAATATACAAATTATTTACATTATCGACCAGCCAGCCAAATGGACGGGTTCATGGGTTCAAGTCCTTTCCAAGTTTCGAAGTGAACTTCAGCTACTCCTTCCCTATTGGTGTAGACCTGTCCCAAAACCTGTTTGGCTTTTACCTTTTCCCCGGATTTCACCGAAATCACCTTCAGCTTGCTGTACATGGTGTAGTATTCTCCATGTTTGATAACAATGGTTCCTCCATATCCGGGAATGGTTCCTATTTTGATCACTTCCCCATCAAAAACAGCCCTGACACTGGCATTTGGCGTGGTCTGAATGTCTATCCCATCGTTATCCTCAGTAATGCCTTTAAGCGTTGGGTGGGGATGTGTGCCAAAAGGCCTTGAAACAAACCCACTTTCAACAGGCCATGGCAATTTACCTCTGTTCCCTGCAAATGAACTCGATAAGGCAGCTGCCTCTGGAGTCATGGGTATGCTGCTTCCAGAAGGTCTTGTTGTTGTGGCGCCGGAGGATTTTGCTGCAGCTTCTGCTTTCCTTCTGTCTTCCGCAATGATTTCCCTAAGCATGCGGTTGAGGTTTTCCTGCTGCTTCTTAGCTGCTGCAATTTGCTTCTTGAGTTCCTGCTCTTGTTGATTGAGGCTATTGACAATGTTTTGCTGATCCTTTTTGGCTTTATCCAACTGCTGCTTTTGCTGATTCTCCTGCTGGATGACCGCTTGCATGTCTTTCTTTTTTCCTTCTAAACTTCTCCTCTGTCCCACAAGTTCCTCAGTGACATTTTCGATCTGTTCAACTTGCTTCTTCCTGGCATCAGAGTATTGTTTGAGGTATTTCAGGCGCATGTAAAACTGCTTGAAGGTTTCCGAACTGAAAACAAAAGCTGTCATGGTCATACCTTGATTCAACTTGGAGGAAGTATAAACCATTCCTGAATATTCTTCCTTCAGGGTTTTCAGCTCCTTTTCGAGATTTTTAATCCTTGACTCCGTTTCCCTGATTTCGGTTTCCAGCAACCTCATTTCACCATTGAGGGTATTGATATAATTGATCCTGTTCTGAAGCTGTTGATTCAAGGCATTCAACTGGCCAACAGAAACCTTTTTTGATTCAGCCGTTTTCTTCAGGATCTGATCAAACTCTAAAAGCTTTTTCTGGATTTCATCTTTCTCCTTTTCAATCTGCGCCCTAGTTTTTCTGGTTTGTGCATGAGCGGGGGATATAACTAACCCGAACATAACCAATACCAAAATCCATATCAACCTGAGCTTTACCATTTTTTAAAATTGGAAAGGGAAAGTTAACGAAGTTCTGGAAAATTCAATTTTTGTCAATTCCAGGTTAATCAAAGCAGTCTGAATACCCTCAGCCGTATTATAAGACAATCTTAGCAGCATTTTATTGGGAAATGGCTGCCCTTCAACATCTTCGAAGGTAGGGTAGCTGGCCAAAAGAGACCCTTTGTCTGACATGGATGCACTGCTCAATTCCTGAACTTTTCCAAACCTTGTACTCACCCTGGAATGGTACCTGACACCATCTCTCACTTGGGTCAGTTCAAAATACTGCCCCACCCTGATCAATCTGTCCCTATAACTGAATTCATGAGGTGGGTTGGCATAGATAATGTTCTGAAGGAGGTCAAGGGACAATTTGAGATCAAACCTGTCCTCCACTTCAACAAAACTCATGTTGATATCCTCCCCGTTCAAGCGGTCCTTTATCCTAAGTTTATCTTTGGTTATTGCCCCTCTGAATGCTTCAAGGCCCAAACCTGGAGTCACACTGAACCAGATGATGCTGTCTTTCTTAGCTCTAAAATTAATGGTTCCCCTGGTAGTCTTTCCACTGGCTTCCTCAATCACAATCCTTCCACGGGCCGACAGGTAATCAAAATCCAAATAGACAGGCTCAAACTCCTGCATGATTTCATCAGAGGTATACAGGTTGGGCTTTTTTGCACAACCTGTAACCAAAGCAAGAAAAACTAGTCCAAGTACTAAAAACCTACTTATCATAATACTTTTGATCCTTTATCTTTTTAAGCAAAAATTCAGAAGTTTCATCTCCGCCTTCAGCCTTTTTCCAATAGCTGATGGCTTCATTTCTATTTCCCAAATGATACAAAATATCTCCGTAATGCTCCCACATCACACCGCTTGGACTTTCTTCATTTTCCAATGCTCTTTCCATAAACTTCCTGGCATTTTCATAATCCTTTAACTGAAAAAGTACCCAGGCGTGTGTATCCAAATAAGTCGCATTATTAGGGAATTTTTTTACCAAACGCTCCGACATGGATTTTGCCTTTTCCAGATCTTTCTTGGACAAGGAAAGGAAATAAGCATAATTGTTCAGCACATGTTCATCTTCCGGTCTGCTGGCCAAGACCTCCTCATACATATCAAAAGCTTCTTGCTTTTTCCCTAACATATGAAAAGTGTCTCCCAAAGAGGCCTTGACCAAAAGGTCCAGCTGGACATTTCTACCTCTGTTGGTTTCGATGGCCTTAAGGAATGAAGCTTCCGCTTCTTCACCCTTCTTCTGGGTAAGCTTTGCCGTTCCGTCAAAGAACCAGAATTCAGCCTTCTCGGGAAACTCGTCAACCGCCATTATGGTATACTTTTCAATTTGTGCATAATCCTTCTGCAATTCAAACATGGTGGTGATTACATTCTGCAAAACCTGTGAATTGGCTGGGTTCACCTCAAGAGAAGATTGATAAAGCTGCAAAGCCTCTTCCTTCCTGTTGTTGATGAACTGACGGTCCCCCAATACTGAAAGTACATCAGGGTCATTGGCATTATATTCCCGCATGCTCTTCTCCAAAATATCCATTAAGGAATCCCTTCTTACGGTTCTTACCTCTCTCAGCAAGTCACCAAAGGCATCAGCTTTCACCTTGCCTTCCAGATCAGGATTAGAGAAGGCTTCTATTATGAGACTTTCTGCTTTATCTATATCACCTTTTTCTTTGTACAGGGCATAAGCTGCCAATTGCAAATCCGGTTGGTTGGGATAAGCCTCCAAAGACTTATTGACAAGGTCAATGGCCTGATTTGTCCGGCCATTGTTGAATAAAATTTCTACCAAATTCAGAACATACTGAGAATTTCCCGGATGGGCTTCAATTAGTTTTTCCCCTTCTGCAACCGCACCGTTCAGGTTGTTTTTGCGCAGGTAAATCCTCTGCTTTTGGACAGTAAGCTGCTCCACTACACCGTAGTATTCTTCTGCACGGTTCAAAGCGCTGAGCGCATTGTCCAAATCTCCAGCAGATAGGTATAAGGAAGCCAGGTCAAGGATATAATTTTGGTTTTCTTCAGAATTGGCCATCAATCCCTCTAGGATCTTTGCTGCTTCCAACAACTGCCCCTGTTTGGTATATACCTCTGCCATGACCAGGTTGTAGTATTTATTGTCGGGATCTTCTGCAACCGCCCTCATACCATATTGAAGTGCATCTTCAATCCGATTGGCACGAAGTAGAATTTCAGCAATTTTAAAATTTATGGCTGCCGCATTTGGACTGATCTCTCTTGCTTTTTGGAAATAAAAATAAGCACGGTCATAATCCTCTAACATGAGAAAGCGCTGACCGTCGATAAAAAGCCGGGAAGCCCTGGCCTCTTGTAATTGCTTCTTCTTCTCTTTTTTGGATAGTCTTTCCTGCGCATGCACAGAAAAAGACAAAGCGGAAGCAAAAATTAAAAGAATTATGGTTTTGAAGTTGATGCTCACGTGGTGTCTTTTTGCACTAATATGCTTCTAATCCTGCCAATACGATATAAACAAGCGAATGGTTTAAGGCAGCATGGAATGTAGAATGAATTTACTCACAAATCAACACAAACATAATGCCTTTTTGATTTCATTGACAATTTGTCAATGAATACTGCTCAAAATTTTTAAATTTTACGTAATCAGGATTTTCCAGTACTCCCATAGCCTCCGGCACCCCTTTCGGTGTCAGAAAGCACCTCTACTTCCTGCCAATTGATCTGCTCATGCTTGGCAATGACCATTTGGGCAATTCGCTCCCCGTCCTGAACTTCAAAAGACTCATTGGAAAGGTTGACCAGCAGGACCTTCACCTCTCCCCTGTAATCTGCATCTACCGTTCCGGGGGTATTGAGTACTGTCAGTCCATGCTTGAAAGCAAGACCACTTCTTGGCCTGATCTGTGCCTCAAAACCTTCAGGTAACTCTATAAAAAGGCCCGTCCCGATTAGTTTTCTTTCCAATGGCCCTAATACCACCGGTTCATCTATATTCGCTCTTAGATCCAGTCCAGCCGAAAGTGGGGTCTGATAGGCCGGCAAGGAATGCTTTGAACGGTTGATAACTTTTACTTTCATCTTTTCTTCTTTTTAATGGAAAATCCCAATGCCTGAAGCTGCTTTTTTTCCATCAGCAAAACTACAAGAACAAAACCAATCACAAGGGCATTTCTGAGGATAAATTGCAGGACAGGAACTTCAAACTTCAAATAGAACCCCAAATAACTCAAACTAAAAGCAAGCAACAAATAAAACAATGCTTTCCCGGTCTGATAGGGAATGGGGAAAAATTTTTGACCGTAAATATAACAGATCACAGACATGGAAAGGTAACAGCCCAAGGTACTCAATGCTGCTCCCATATAGCCTAAAACCGGTACCAGTAAAAAAATGATAAGGACTGTAATTACTGCCCCTGCCAAAGTAAAGTAGAATGAATATCTGGTTTGGTCGGTCAATTTAAACCATATGCTCAGGTTAAAGTAAATCCCCAAAAAAAGGTAACCAAAAAGCAGGACAGGAACGATAAAAAGCCCAGCATCATACCCCTCCCCTCTCAAAAAAAGGCTTCCCAAAATGTCCAAATTAACCGAAATAAGGATCATCAGGGTAGAACAAAAGATCACAAAGGCGTGCATTACCCTCGCAAAAAGTTCAGGACTATTTTTGTCAGTGGATTGATTGAAGAAAAAAGGCTCAGCGGCATACTTGAATGCCTGGATGACAAGGTTCATGAATATGGCCAACTTAAAATTTGCCCCAAAAATTCCCCCTGCCTGTCTGGATGTCAATCCTTCATAGAAATTGTCGGGCAGTACATATTCAAACAAACCTCTCGAGAAAACTTCATTGGTGACACCGGCCAAGCCCATGAACAATAAAGGTACAGCATAATGCCACATAGGTTGGATGAATTTTCTGTCAATTCCAAAACTGAATCTTCCTGACATTTTAAAAAGCACAGGAATCATCAGGGCATTGGCCAGTAAATTGGCAAGTAGAATATAATCCACCCCCCAGTCTGCACGGTAAAATGTCCCGATTATGGGCTGCAGAGAATGAAAAATATCACCTTTCCAAACATGAAAACAGAATACAATGAAAAATACATTGAACCCAACATTCAGAAAAATGTTCCCAAGCTTGGTCAAAGCAAAGGAAAGGGCTTTGTTTTCTTTCCTTAACTTGGCATAAGGAATGGCTAAGACCGCATCAATGGCCAAAATCCAGGCTACCCATCGGAACAAATGCGATTTGCCTTCATATCCCAACCATAAGGAAATAGGCTCGGCACTGAAGTAGATGATTGCACCTAAAGAAATGGAACTGGTAATCAATAGAGACTGTATCTGCGCAAATACTTTTTGGGGATCTAAGCCTTTACCGGTTGCATACCGGAAATAGGTCGTCTCCATCCCATAGGTAAAAACGATATTCAAAAATGCAATAAAAGCATATATGGCCGTAAATGACCCCAAAGCTTCCTTATCCAGATAAGCAGTGTATATGGGTAAGAGCAAAAAATTAATGGTCTTACCCAGAATGCTGCTAATGCCATATACTGCAGTCTGACCAGCTAGTCTTTTGAGTTGGCTCATCTTCAAAAAAAGAAAGGGGAATTACTCCCCCTTGAATACCGGTTTTCTTTTCTCCAGGAAAGCCGAGGTTCCTTCCTTATAATCTCCAGATTTGACACACCTTGCAAAGCTATTGGCTTCTGTCTGATAACCGTTTTCTTCTTGATTGAATACGGCATTCACACAATCTATGATCATTCCAATTGCAAGGGGTGCTTTGCTCATGATTTTTTTCAAAATCTCCTCTGCTTTCTCAATGGCTTCCGCCTTAGTAGGTAACACATGATTGACCAAGCCTAAATCTTTTGCCTCATCGGCTCCGATCATATCTCCTGTCATCATCAGTTCAAGTGCTTTGCCCCTCCCGACCAGGTAGGTCAACCTTTGGGTGCCTCCATATCCGGGTATAATCCCCAGGTTGACCTCGGGCTGACCAAATTTTGCAGAGGCAGTTGCAACCCTCATATGACAGGCCATTGCCAGTTCACAGCCCCCACCTAAAGCAAATCCATTGATAACTGCGATGACCGGTTTTGGACAATTTTCGATTAAGCTAAATATTTCTTGACCGTTTTCTGCAAATTTTCTCGCATTGAGTTCATTCAGCTCTGCAATTTCACTGATGTCCGCGCCAGCTATAAAAGCCTTTTCTCCAGAACCAGTGATGATTACTGACTTGATATTCTTGTTGTCAGAAACTTCATTGAAAATGTCCCTGAACTCTTCTAATGTTGCAAAATTGAGAGCGTTAAGCTTGGTCTCCCTGTTTACTGTCAGATAGAGAATTCCCTCTTTTACATCTGAAAGAATATTTTTGCTATCAGCCATAAGAATAGGTGAATGTTGGAAACCAAATATACAAGCACGCCGTACATTACCAAAGGATTTCTTAGAAAAATACAATAAATGAAAAATTTTACTTTGATTCTCAGCTGTTTCAATCTGCCGGGCAACTGTTTTATTGTGCTAAATTGGAATAGGTCAACCCCTCAAATCAGCTAAATTTTTATATTTTTGTGCCACATCGTTAAAAATCAACAAACCCAAATTATATATGTCATCAAAAAGAAAAATCACTGTTGCCTATGGCGATGGTATCGGACCGGAGATCATGAAAGCCACTTTGAATATTCTTGAAGCGGCCGGTGCTCAACTCGAATACGATGTCATCGAAATCGGTGAACAGGTGTATTTAAAGGGGATCACCTCCGGTATGGAGCCCAAGTCCTTTGCTTCCTTAAGGGAAACAAAGGTATTTTTAAAATCTCCCATAACAACCCCACAAGGTGGCGGCTTCAAAAGCTTGAACGTAACCACCAGGAAATCCTTTGGGCTTTTTGCCAACGTCAGACCGTGCAAAGCATATTCCCCCTTCATTAAAACCCATTTCCCGAAAACCGACCTGGTAATCATCAGGGAAAATGAAGAAGACTTATATGCCGGTATTGAGCACAGACAAACTCAGGAAGTATATCAGACACTGAAATTGATATCCCAACCGGGCTCCGAAAAAATCATCAGGTATGCTTTTGAATATGCCAGAAAATACGGCAGAAAGAAAGTAACCTGTATGACTAAAGACAATATCATGAAATTGGCCGATGGCTTATTCCACAAAACCTTTGATGAAATAGCCAAGGAATACCCGGATATCCAAAAAGACCATAAAATCATCGATATCGGATCTGCATTGATCGCTGAAAGGCCTGAAATTTTCGATGTTATCGTTACCCTGAACTTGTACGGAGACATCATCTCTGACATTGCAGCTCAGGTAACAGGCTCCGTTGGTCTGGGAGGATCCGCCAACGTAGGTGAAGAAGTGGCCATGTTTGAAGCTATTCACGGATCTGCCCCTGATATTGCCGGTATGGATATCGCCAACCCATCCGGATTGTTGAATGGTGCCATTATGATGTTGGTTCATATCGGCCAACCGGAAATAGCAGAAAAAATCTCCAATGCCTGGATGAAAACTTTGGAAGACGGAATCCATACCGCTGATATTTACCAAGAAGGAATCTCTTCCAAAAAAGTTGGAACTCAGGAATTTGCCCAAGCTATTATTGAGAGATTGGGACAAACACCAGTCAACATGTCGCCTGCTACTTTCGATAAGTCCTCTACCGCTCCTCTTAGCATCAAATTAAAACCGGCTAAAAAAGAGAAAAAAGAACTGATAGGTGTAGACGTGTTTATCGATTGGGATGAGGACAATAGAAATCCTAATACCATAGGAGAAAAGTTGAGGAAAGCAGATGCCAATGGACTGAAGCTACATCTGATCACCAACAGAGGGGTAAAAGTATTTCCTGAAGGAATGCCTGAAACTTTCTGCACCGATCACTGGAGATGCAGGTTCAAAACAGCCGACCAATCTGTCATCACCCATGCGGATGTACTTGAGCTCTTGAAACAAATCAAAGACCTTGGATTTGACTTCATCAAAACAGAACACCTGTATGCTTTTGATGGTGTAAGAGGTTATTCTTTGGCTCAAGGAGAATAAATTTTAATTCCATTTAAAACTCCACCCCGGTTCCAACAGGTTCCGGGGTTTTCGTTTTTTAAAAAAAAAAGCCCTTTGGCCTAACCTGGCCAAAGGGCTTTATATATACTGTTTCAAGACTTTCTTATTCCCATTCAATAGTTGCCGGTGGTTTGGAAGAAATATCATAGACTACCCTATTGACACCCTTGACCCTATTGATGATTTCATTGGACATCTTGCCTAAGAATTCATAAGGAAGGTGAATCCAGTCAGCAGTCATGCCGTCCACAGAACCTACTGCTCTTAAAGCCACTACCCTCTCGTAAGTCCTTTCATCACCCATTACCCCCACAGATTGGATAGGCAATAAAATCGCACCTGCCTGCCAAACCTGGTCATATAGGCCAAAATCTTTAAGCCCTTTGATAAAAATATGATCCACTTCTTGAAGGGTTTTAACTTTTTCAGCAGTGATATCTCCTAAAATCCGAATGGCCAAACCAGGTCCTGGGAAAGGATGTCTTCCTATGATGGTTTCTGGAATCTCCAGGGCTCTTCCTACTTCCCTTACCTCGTCCTTGAACAAAGTATTCAGCGGCTCCACTACTGAGAGTTTCATAAAATCAGGAAGCCCTCCTACGTTATGGTGGGATTTGATGGTTGCAGAAGGCCCCTTGACAGAAACCGATTCGATCACATCAGGGTAAATGGTACCTTGACCAAGCCATTTTACCCCTTCAATTTTATGGGCTTCATCATCAAAAACCTCTATAAATACCCTTCCAATCGCTTTTCTTTTGGCTTCAGGATCTGTCAGGCCTGCCAGAGCCTCATAGAAGCGCTCCTTGGCATCCACCCCGATCACATTCAATCCCATGTTTTTATAGGACTCTAATACTTCTTCGAATTCATTTTTCCTCAAAAGCCCATTGTCCACAAACACACAGGTAAGATTGTCTCCGATAGCCCTATGGATCAATGTAGCTGCCACCGAAGAATCCACACCGCCCGATAGGCCCATGACTACTTTATCATTCCCCAATTTTTCTTTGAGTTCAGCAATCGTAGCATCAATAAAAGTATCAGAAGTCCAATCCTGGGCACATCCACAGATTTGAACCACAAAATTTCGCAACAAATTCTTGCCTTCAAGAGAATGGGTAACTTCCGGGTGAAACTGAATCCCATAAGTTTCTTCACCTTGAACTTTAAAAGCTGCCACTTCCACAGAAGCGGTGCTGGCAATCACATCAAAGCCTTCCGGAAGTACTTTGATGGTATCTCCATGGGACATCCAGACCTGGGAACCATGGGTCATTTCTTTCAACAAATCATAATGCAGATCAATGTGGTCCAGATTAGCCCTGCCATATTCCCTGATTTGGGAAGGCAGTACCTCTCCTCCATATTTATGGGCAAGCAATTGGGCGCCATAGCAAACCCCCAATATGGGAAGCTTTCCTCTCAGGCTGTCCAAATCAATATCAGGAGCACCTTCATCCCTTACGGAACAAGGACTGCCGGATAGAATGACCCCTTTTATGTTAGAAGTGATTTCTGGAATCTTGTTAAATGGGTGGATTTCGCAATAAACATTGAGTTCCCTAACCCTTCTGGCGATGAGCTGTGTATATTGGGAACCAAAATCGAGGATGAGTATTTGTTCTGCCATGCGCAAAGGTACACAGGCTCAAGAAAATGAGAAAAGATTTTACAATAATTTCAGAAGATTATTTTGCTTCTTTTTTTTATAAAATTCACTTATCCCTTATAGCAAAGGCCTTCTTTGGATTTTCAGTCAGAAGCAGATCAATATCTGCCCTGGAAAAGCCATTTTCATAAAGAAGGGGTATGAGTTCATCAAAAATGCTGGTATAACCTTTAAAGTTTTTCTGGTCTGCAAGCCCGGGCTCAAACCATCCTGCATCATGGGAAATCAAAACCCTTTCCAATCCGACCTTTTCCTTCAAAAACAGTAATCTCTCCAAGTGTCCTCTTACATCCCAAACCACACCATCCAAGCTGATCCAGACACCTTCCTTATGAGCAACCCGGTAATTCTCAAAATCTTTTTCATTTTGGGCATGGACCCAAACAAAATTCTTCAAGGGCACATTCATGGATTTCAGAACATCCATCTGGGCTTTGGCAGTTTCCCAAGGACCGGTATGGGAAACGATCAATAAGCCGGTCTCTAAATGAGTCAGTGCCGCAGCCTTGACCAACTTGGCATCGATATCAGAAAGAACAGCGTCCTCATTGACAGAAATTTTGATAAAACCCGGCTTTACTCCTGTGTCTTCAATTCCTTCCTGGGCTTCTGAAATCCATCTCTTGGCAAGTTCTTCAGCAGACTCTTGATAGGCATGTTCAGGCAGGTATTTACCAGATACTGCTCCATAATACCCCACATTGGTCAAAAACTGCATTCCGGTCTTTTCGGAAAGCATTCGTAACAATTCAGGATCTTTTCCCAAAAAAGAAGGGGTACATTCGATGATTGTCTTAACCCCCAAGTCCTGAGCCTCACGTATATGGGGAAGTAAAAATGAAACCACTTCCTCTTTATCCCATCTATGAAAACCCGTAGAATCTGCACCTATAAAGTCCACCAAAACATGCTCGTGAACCAAGGTCAATCCCAAATCTTGAGGATCAATTTCCCCAGCGACTGTATGTACGATATACTGCTCTTTTTTCTCAGGAGACTGGCAGCATTGAAATAAGACCAAGAAGAGAATCAGGAAGAGGAAATTTTTCATAACCTGGTCAAATTACGAAAAAACCATCAATCATCATCAAGGTTACTGTTTTCACCTTGAAAAAGTGTCTCAAGTTTCACTGCTTTAATTTTTTCCACTTCTTCCAAGTACCTTCCAAAAACCGCTGTATTTCCGTGCGTAAGATAAACTTTCTCAGCTGCCGTGGCTTGAATGGCTGCAATGAGCCCTTCCCAATCCGCATGATCGGACAATACAAACCCTGTATCTGCAGCTCTCCTTCTTCGGGCACCTCTGATGTTCATCCAGCCTGAACAAATAGCTGTCCTGAATGGGGCAAATTTCTTCAACCAAGGTGTTCCCATGGCTGAAGGTGGGGCAATGATCAAAGCACCTTTGAACCTGGATTTCGGAATTTCTCCGGCTACTTTCTGGACATCCAGCACTTTCACTCCATTTGCCAAAAGCGCCTGATTGGTGTTCCAGATGGCCCCATGGGCAAACACCTCTCCAATACTGGTTTCTAAATGATTGATAATCCTCTGTGCTTTACCCAAAGAATAGGCAAAAATTATAGAGTTTCGGTTATTTTCAGCATTCGTTTTCCACCATTGATTGATTTTCTCAAAGACTTCAGACTGGGATTGCCATTTGTAAATAGGCAAACCAAAAGTACACTCAGAAACAAATTCATGGCAGCGAACAGGCTCAAATGGCTCAGATAAGCCATCATTCTCTAATTTATAATCGCCACTCACCACTGCTATTTTACCCTGATATTCCAGCCTGACCTGAGAAGATCCCGGAATATGTCCTGCAGGATGAAGTGAAACCCTTACCCCATTGATATTTACTGCTTCATCATAGCTTACAGTTTGAAGGGAAATATCATTTCCCAATCTCAGTTTCATGACTTCTTGAGAATGCTTATGTGCTAGATAAGA
The DNA here is from genome assembly GCF_004216715.1 of Cecembia calidifontis. Taxonomy (NCBI): domain Bacteria; kingdom Pseudomonadati; phylum Bacteroidota; class Cytophagia; order Cytophagales; family Cyclobacteriaceae; genus Cecembia; species Cecembia calidifontis. The sequence goes on along the minus strand of NZ_SGXG01000001.1, from coordinate 1,887,811 downwards.
TTTCATTCCCCATCTGGCATGGTCTGAGTGGGCATGAGTAATTACCGCTTTGTCAACAGGTCTCCATGGATCTATAAAAATACCCGCCATAGGACAATACAGCCCATAGGGGGTCAATTCGATCAACCTGGATTCGCTCATAAAAATTTTTGAAATCTATATCTCCTGTAAGTCTTTACCGGGTTTGGGATAACTTAATCTTGCCAGTTTCTTACCTAAATGATACTCATCCAATCCTGAAACCGTTACTGTTCCAAGCTGATTGAGATCCAGAGAACCATCTTCCCTTAGTCCGGATTCCTCCACATAAACATGTTCAATGGCACCTATGACCAAAACCGTACCATTGACCTGAAGGGTCTGTTGTTCCTGAAGGGAACAGGCTACTTTTACAGGGCTTAATTTAACAAAAGGAGCATAAAAACCTGACAGATATTCTTCTTCTAGTCCTACCGCATTAAATTCAGATTCTTGGTATCTGGCTGCAGTTTGATGGGCCTGTTTATAAAAAGCCTCTGTGACATGGTTGAGGGTGAAATACCCGGTCTCAAGTATATTTTCCAAGGTATGTCTTTCAACAGTATTTGGCCTAAACAATACTCCTACCAAAGGTGGTGTAGCTCCAATATGAAATACCTGGGAAAAAGGGGAAAGATTGGTAATCCCTGATTTACTTTTTGTTCCGATCAGGTTCAGACTTTTATAACCGGCAAGAGAGTTGATAAGGTCTCTTCTAAAAGATGCATCTGCTCCTAAAATGCCTGCTTTATCAAAATGCTTCATCATATCAATATCGCCTCTTCTATGGAATTACAATACTTGATATCCAGAAGGTGAATAATATTGTCGGGGTTATTCTGAATAATTTGGTCTTTGGCTATCATCACCATTTTTTCAAACCATTTTTCCTCTGGCAGTATCTTTCTATGTTTGGTGATACCTAATTCAAGCATTTTATTTTTCCAATTCAAAAAATACCATTCCATGCTGGGCTGGTGGAACGCCCTCAAGGCCCTTTTGTCAAAGATGAATTTTTCAAATTTACCAGCTTCAGCAATGCTTGCAATATGGTTAAATATATCTTTAAAATCTTCAATAGGCACATAATCAGCCAAGAGCTCACATATCAGCATTCCTTTTTCTGGATTGGCATATACTCTGGCATACCTCATTTCGAACATCAGTTCGAAGTTGTTTTCTTCAATGATATGGGTAGTGGTATTCATAACGGAATTTTCTTTGCATCAATGAAATGATCGGTTTTTAAGGTTTTTCCCTTTGCTCACTTCTTCTTTGAAGTTACCCAGGTTTTCTTCAAGACGGATAGCATAATCCAAGGTTGTCTTTATCAGTTCCTGTTGGGACTGAATTTGTTCTTTCAACCTTGCCAATTCTTTGTTCATTTCAGCCAGTTTGGCTTCATATTCTTTTTTTAGCCTTTCTTTTTCCAGTCTGGCTTTTTCCAGTTCTTCCTTGAAAATCAAAAATGATTCCGGTGGAGTCCTCATAATCTCGTACTTTAATCTTAGGGAGAATACCCCATATACACTACACTTTTTCTATCCCGATTGTTTATCCCCTTTTCAAACTACATCCCCCTAATGGAGGACATTCCTCCATCCAGATGCAATACCTGTCCTGTCATCCAAGAGGATTCATCAGAAAGCAAATACAAAGTAGCCGCAGCAATATCCTCTGGTCTACCATATCTTCCCAAAGGGTGACGCTTGTTCGAAGCTTCTTTTTTATCTTCATTGGACAACAGTTGTGAAGCCAAAGGAGTATCAGTCAAAGAAGGCGCTACCACATTCACCCTGATTTTATTAGGTGCCCACTCTGCAGCCAAGGATTTTGCCAGTCCTTCTACAGCTCCTTTGGCACTGGAAATGGAAGCATGAAAACCAAGCCCTACCTTCACTGCAACTGTACTGTAAAGAATCACAGATGCCGAAGAAGATTTTTTCAGCCCCTTTAAACAGGCCTGAAGTACCTTGACAGCACCTAGCAAGTTGACTTCATAATCTTTCCTAAAATCTTCAATTGTAAACCGGTGAAAAGGCTTAAGATTGATCGTACCAGGGCAATACACCAAGCCATCAATTACTTCTGGCAATTCCTCCAAACTTTCAAAATCGGCCGTTACATCCAGCACCCTTCCCGCTTCTCCACTTCTGGAATAGGCAAAAACTTGGGCACCCAAATCTTCCAGTTTTGATTTGACCGCTTGCCCTATTCCTGAGTTTCCTCCTATCAAAACAATGTTTTTGTTCTTCATATTTGTCACTTTTCTACTTAATCAAAAAACAGTTAAAATGTTTTGTGTTTCTTAAAAAAGAAAAAGCCGGAAAATGTTTCCGGCTCAAGATGGTTTAGTTTTCAGAATAATATTACAAACTGATGTATTTCATGAATTCCGCTCTTGTTTGTTCGTCCTTTTCGAACTTCCCGCTGTAGAATGAAGTCACAGTGGAACTATTTACATCCTGTATTCCTCTGGATGAAACACACATATGGTGTGCATCTAGTACAACTGCCACATCTTCGGTACCAAGTACTTCTTTCAGTTCATTTCCTATCTGCATGGTCAGCCTTTCTTGTACCTGTGGTCTTTTGGCAAAATACTGTACGATTCGATTGATCTTGGACAAGCCGATTACATGCCCATTTGAAATATAAGCGACATGGGCTCTTCCAAAAATCGGAACAAAGTGATGCTCGCAGTGGGAATAAAATGTGATATCTTTTTCCACGAGCATTTCATTGTATTTGAATTTGTTTTCAAAAAGCTTTGCAGCAGGTTTGTTTTTAGGATCTAAACCACTAAAAACTTCTTTGATGAACATTTTAGCTACCCTTCTTGGTGTTCCCCTCAAACTATCATCTGTCAAGTCCAAACCCATGATGTGCATGATTTCTCTGAAATGTTTTTCAATCAATTCAATTTTGAGATCATCATCCATGGCGAATGCATCCTCTCTTAATGGAGTTTCATGCGAAGTAGCTACATGCTCATCTCCCATGTCTTCAATATTCTGAGAATAATCAATCCCCACTGTATTCAACAAAGTTTCTTTCTGTTTCATATAATCGAATCGTTAAGTCGAATTTTAAATCAATTTTTTGTCTTAGAATATTCCATATAACCACAGCAATGTTTTCAGCTGAGGGATTGACTTCCTTGAATTCATCTGTGTCCAGGTTTAAGTTTTTATGGTCAAATTTATTCAAAACATGCTCTTTGATCAGGTCACTGAGAACCTTCATGTCATAGACATAACCGGTTTCGGGATCTACTGGTCCATCTAATTTCACAATCAGTTCATAATTGTGGCCGTGATAATTGGGATTATTACACTTTCCAAAAACCTCTTGGTTTTTTTCATCGGACCACTTGGGATTGTGCAACTTATGTGCAGCATTAAAATGCTCTTTTCTAAATACAGATACTTTCATTTTTTATCAAACAGCTATTCCCGATATTTTGTTTAATTTTTTGATTATTTATTTAAACAAAATTTCGACCCCTCTGATTATCACAACTTTTAATCAGTAGCTTAAACCATTTCCTCAGGAAAACAGCAAAGCAAACTCAAACAGTTCCATTTCTGAAGCATTCAGTCCCAAAAGATTTAATGTTGTTGGACAAACATTTTTTTACTGATACAGACTGTTCGTTTGCAAAATAATACTCTTGGAACTTTTTTTGATAAATTAGCATTTTATATTTCGTAATGCGAAAAATCACCTTATTAATCATCCTATTGGTCGCAGGTACGTTCTCGAGCAATTTCTTAGTCAACAGTTCTCCTTCTTCAGTATTAAAGGAGATTTCGCTTGAGGATCATTTCATCGAAATGGTCAGTACCTCCAGTTTGAATGCGGAAAAACCTCTGCCACAACGTGAGGTTTTGAGTTACGGCATCAAAGGCTATTTGAAACTTCAAGAAGAGGGAAAAATCCCTCAGGGAAAACCTTTGACCGTTATTGACTTTACCTTGCCATCTTCTGAAAAACGCATGTGGATCATTGATATGACAAATGGATCGATTATCCATCATGGACATGTTTCACATGGAAGGAACTCAGGAGACCTGATGGCCTACCGGTTTTCAAATGTAAGTTCCTCTTACATGAGCAGTTTAGGATTTTATCTTACCGGAGAGACATATCAAGGAAAACATGGTTATTCTTTGAGGCTTGATGGCTTGGAAAAAGGTTTTAATGACAAAGCAAGAGACAGGGCCATCGTGATCCATGGTGCTGATTATGCCAAAGAAGAGTTTATAGCTCAGACAGGCCGTCTAGGCAGAAGTCTTGGGTGTCCCGCGCTTCCTCATGAAATTGTGGACGAGGTCATCAACATCATCAAAGATAAATCTTGTCTCTTCATTTACGGAAACGACCAGGAGTATCTTCAAAAATCAAACATCTTAAACTCCTGATTTGCTAATTCTTCCTTCTCTTAGGGATTTATAGATTTCAGCATCCCTGGAATAAATATCTCTCCTAAAGAAATAATCCCCCTTGTTGTTTGCCCAGTAGGTAAGATAAAGCACAACAACGGGGATTTTTCTATCCAACATGACTATCTTTTCTTTGGGCAAATGCATATTTTCCCTGATTTTTTCATCCGTCCATGAAGGATCAAATGACAAAAGCAATTTGGCAAACTCAAAGGGTTTTTGAATCCTGATACAGCCATGACTGAGCGCCCTGTCTTCCCGATCAAACAATGACCTAGCCGGTGTATCATGAATGTAAACACTGTGTTTGTTAGGGAACATAAACTTGACAAGACCCAAGGCATTGTTTTCTCCTGGCTCCTGCCGGATGATGTAAGGGAAAGTCCTGGGATTTACTTTTGCCCAATCTATTGAAGAAGAGGGTACTTCAACTCCTGAGGCCGTCAATATTTTCATATTATTCTGCTTCAGGTAGTTATGATTTCTTTTGACAGCAGGAATAATTTCATTTCTGGCAATGGAATTGGGCACTGTCCAGGTAGGGCTAAATACAATGTAGGACATCATTGCGCTGAATTGAGGAGTAGAATGTATGCTTTTTCCTACAATTACTTTAGAACTCAACAGGGTGTCACGTCTCGAAATAAAATCCAGTTGGAAATTTGCGGTATTCACCAAAATCAGCTCATTTTCTTTTAAACTGTCCGGCAACCATCGTAATCTCTCCATATTTACCGATGCAGTGGCAATAAGATTTTCAGGAGTTTGGTTAATTGCCTGAATAGTTCCCTGACCTATCACCCCATCCTGTTCCATTCCGTGACGGTACTGAAGCTTTTTTACCCCTGCGACCATGACCGAGTCGTACACCCGCTCATTTTCAACCCCATAGGTTTCCAAAAATCCCCAAAAAAGAAGCCTGCTTCTTACATCCGGAATGAGATTATGGGTATCCCCTGGTTTAATGGATTTATCTAATTTCAAAGCTTTCCAAGGCCTGCTTGGATCTTGGGCATACTTTTCTTGATAATCGAACAATTCCCTGAGACCGTCCCTCATTCTTTTATATACTGTAAAAGAGGGATATAGCTCTTCCAGACTTTTTCTGATACTACCTTCTTGCAGGGCTTTCCCCAATCTTTGATCGATTTTTAATTCAGGGGCCGTCCTTTGGATATTCCATGCAGTTTTCAGGTTTTCAGGATCAACTTTGCCCAAATACAGATGGGAGGAAAGCATGATGTATGCATCGGTCAGTAACAAATCGATGTTTGCAAATTCCTGATTGGTGATGGCCTGACCACCATTTCTGCTTTTCTCTATCCTATCAAAAAAATAATTGATCCTATCCAAATGATAATCATAGGGGTTCAATCCGTCAAATTTGGATTGCTGGATCTCATAACGCATCTCGTAGGCCCTCTCTGTAAGCTTCTTACTTTCCAGCCATGCCGGATGAAATTCTCTTTCCTGGTAGAATTTCTGAATGACCACAGAACTGAACAAAACTGTTCCTCCAACCCTTTTCCTTAAAGTGGGGTCATCCATTTCAAGCTGGTTCCTGATCAAAAAATCAATCCCATTTTCCTCTGTTTCTTGCTGGGCTTGGACAAAAAATGAAATAAAACTAACAAATACAAATAAAAGGAACTTCATGACTACTGGATTGGTTCAATACTGAAATTTTAAAAATTTATTTTAAGATGCCAATATTCAAAGGCATTTATTAGACAATATCCATTAGGGATTTTACAATCGCCATGAAAAAGTCAATAAATCAGGGATTAGCATACTTTGAGATAATACCGGAAAGGAGTCCTTTGGCATCAAGGATGATGTCCCCTACTTCCCGGAATACACCTTGGCCTCCACTTAATGTAGAAATGTAATCCACATGTTCAGTAACATAAGGCATAGCATCTTTTGGACAGACAGAAAGCCCTACCTTCTTTAACAAAGGAAGATCCAATAAATCATCCCCTATATAAGCTACTTCCTCGAGTTCAATTTCGAGAACCTCCAAAATTTCTGTTAATTTTTTCAGCTTATCCCTTACTCCGTGATAGTGGAAATCAAAATTCAACTCTTCACACCTGTTTTCCACCACCTTGGATTCCCTACCTGTAATAGCACCAACAAGTATTCCGCTCTTTCTGAGGTGCTGGACTATAAACCCATCTTTTACATGAAACCTCTTGAATTCTATTTTGCGGTCATCATAAATGATTCCGCCGTCGGTCAAAACCCCATCTACATCGGTGATGAGCAATTTCACCTTTTCAGCCTTTTCTTTGATTTCTTGTGAAATCCCTTTCAAATATTGAGACATCTTATTTCTTTTTCTTCCATTGGATAGAATAGAGATCAAGCCTCCTTTGCTCTAGGTTACGGACACTTCCTGCTTTGCGCTGCTTGGTCAAAAGGTCCAGGTCCACGTCAGCCACAATGGTGGTCTCGGCATTTTCTGAAGCCTGGGCCACGGTCGCGTCATGAGGAAAGGAAAAATCCGAAGGAGAATAAATTGCCGCCTGGGAAAATTGGATATCCATATTTTCAACCCTTGGCAAATTCCCTACCGAACCTGTTATCGCCACATAACATTCATTTTCAATAGCCCTAGCTTTGGCACAGGTATTCACCCTAAGAAAGGCATTTTTGGTATCCGTCCAATACGGCACAAAAAGGATGTCCATTTCCTGCTCGGCAAGTATTCTTCCCAACTCAGGAAACTCCACATCGTAGCAGATCAAAATGCCTACCTTGCCCGCATCTGTATCAAAAACCTTAATACCATTTCCTCCCTGAAGCCCCCAATAGGCGGCTTCATCTGGCGTAATGTGTAATTTGTATTGCTTATCCGTGGTACCATCTCTTCGGCAGAGATAACTGACGTTCCTCAATTTTTTCCCATCATATTCAGGCATACTGCCGGCTATGATATTGACATTGTAAGAAAGCGCCAGGTCACTCATTCTTCCCACAATTTCATCGGTATAATCAGCCAGATTCCTGATAGCCTCTGAGGCATCCATATCATTAAATTCTGCCAACAATGGGGCATTGAAGAATTCAGGAAGCAAACAAAAATCTGATTTGTATCCGGAAACAGTATCTACAAAAAACTCTACTTGCTGCATCAGATCGTCCACACTGTTGAAACGACGCATTTTCCATTGCACTAATCCCAGCCTTACAATCGATTTTTTGTTACCAATAAGCTTTTCATCCTTTTCGTAATAGATGTTTATCCATTCCAATAGGGTAGCATAAGCCCTTGAATCAGTATCTTCAGGTAAATACTTGGTGATTACTTTTCTAACGTGAAATTCATTGGCCAATTGAAAAGACAATACCGGATCAAAAATCTCCTTGCTCTTGACCAGGTCAATATATTTTCTTGGAGTCATTTGATCTGCATACTTGGAATATCCAGGTATCCGTCCTCCTGCGATTATAGATCTTAAGTTCAGGTTCTCACAAAGTTCCTTCCTGGCATCATAGAGCCTTCGGCCTAACCTCATTCCTCTGTAATCCTTATGTACAAATACATCTGTGCCATAAAGCGTATCCCCTTCATCGTCATGGGTGTCAAACTTTCCATAACCTGTGATCTGATCATAGGTATGGTTGTCTCCAAATCTACTGTAATCTACAATCAGACTTAGTGCTGCCGCTACCACTTTCCCATTGTCCTCAATACAGATCTGCCCCTCGGGAAAAGCTTTCAATTGATTTTTTAGCTCTTGCTTTGTCCAAGCTCCCCCTTGGTCCCTGTATATACTGACCATGATCTCTCTGATGTCATCATAATCAGATAATTTGATGTTTCTAAGTTTTAACCGGTGCTCTAATTCCTCTTTATGCTTACTCATGCCACAAAATTAACTAATTTTCCATACCAAAATGGGGCAGAAAAATTGAAAAATTGATATTTTTTATATTTATTTACCCAGTCAGAGTGACCAAAAAATATTGTACTCAAAAATCTGATTTTCAAATATTAGTAAATGAAGCGGCTGATTTTTACCCTATTTTTTACCTCAACTGTATCTTTAGTATCTGCCCAAAGCTTTTACCGTTACAGATTTGAAGCACCATGGTCAGTTTCTGCTTCTATAGGCCCAACACAATACTTTGGAGAATTGTACTCTTTATGGAAATACGATGAAGGAATACAGCCTGACTGGAATGCCAACATAGCCGTAAGAAGGGTTTTAGGAACATATATAAAAGCCCGTATTGAGGGAACTTATTATCAGATTTCAGGACAGGACCCTCCTGCTGACCCAAGGAGTTTTAGAGAGCCAAGAAACCTCCATTTTAGAGCAAGAAATTGGGAGGTATCAGCTATTGGGGAGTTTCATCTTAAGCCCGTTAGACAATATAACATCACAAGGCATTTCATCAATTTTTATGGTTTTGCCGGAGTTGGTGTATCCACCAATGATCCTAAGGCTCAATTGAGAGGAGAATGGGTAGCACTTAGGCCTTTGCAATTGGAAAACAACCCCTATGATAAGTATGTCATTGTTTTTCCTACAGGAATTGGCATGAAGTACAAGGCCAACGTATGGATGGATTTGATCTTAGAATTGAATTACCGGTGGACATTAACTGATTACCTTGATGACATCAGTGCTTTTAATGTAAGCGAATTTTACCTGGATCTGGTAAGTGATTATGGCACAAACGGTGATGGGCCTAACCCAGACCGCTTAAGATTGGCAATAAGAAACCCAAGTTTTTATAGGGAAAATGGAGAACCTGATGTCCAAAAAATATTAAATAACCGAGGCCGAATAAGGCGAGGTTCCGGACTTGATAACCGCTTTGATGGATATCTTTCTTTTAACATTGGCGTTGAACTCTACCTTTCCCAGGATATTTGGGACAATTGGGTTTTCAGAAATAGACTGAAAGAGAAACAGTATCGTTTCTGGTAATACCCCCCCTTTTTTTGCTAAATTTGAAGCCACAGAATACTTGCAGCTTATCGGCATTTTATCAGCCGTTTACGGTTTATTTTTCTATTTTTGCAAGCAATTCTTCAAAAACAAAGCATTTATCAAAAAATGGCTGATTATAATTTTCAGGAAATAGAAAAAAAATGGCAGGCTTACTGGGAAAAAAACCAGATTTTCAATGCCAAAGCTGATCCTTCCAAACCAAAATTTTATTCTTTGGACATGTTCCCCTATCCTTCGGGAGCAGGACTTCATGTGGGGCATCCCCTTGGCTATATCGCTTCTGATATCATCACGAGGTTCAAAAGGCTTCAAGGTTACAATGTCCTGCATCCCATGGGATATGATTCATTTGGCCTTCCTGCCGAACAATATGCCATTCAAACTGGCCAGCATCCAGCCATTACCACTGAGCAAAATATCCAAAGATATACTGAACAGTTAAAAAACATAGGCTTTGCATTTGACTGGGAAAAAGAAGTAAGGACCTCTGACCCGGAATATTACAAATGGACTCAATGGATTTTCATGCAGCTGTTCAACAGCTATTATGATAAAAAAGAAGATAAAGCCAAAAGCATTGCTTCTTTGGTAGAAAAATTTGAAACCTCAGGCAATCTGGAAGTGGATGCAGTATGCGATGAGGACACAGCTCTTTTTACTGCTGAGGATTGGAAAGGCTTTTCAGAAAAACAACAACAGGAGATCCTTTTAAAATACAGGCTGACATTCCTAGCTGAAACCACCGTAAACTGGTGTCCTGCCCTTGGAACTGTACTTTCAAATGATGAGGTAAAAGACGGCTTTTCTGAAAGAGGCGGACATCCGGTAGAACGGAAAAAAATGATGCAGTGGAGCATGCGCATCACTGCCTATGCAGAAAGGCTGCTTCAGGGCTTGGAAAAACTGGAATGGTCCGATCCCATCAAAGAAATGCAACGCAACTGGATCGGAAAATCCACCGGAGCTGAATTGGTTTTCCAGGTTAAAGGACAGGATAAACTGATCAAAGTTTTTACCACAAGGATTGACACAATTTATGGAGTGACCTACCTGGCATTAGCGCCTGAACATGATTATGTTCAGGACCTGATTACAGACGATCAAAGGGAAACTGCCGAAGCTTATGTGGAATTGGCAAAAAACCGCTCTGAAAGAGATAGAATGTCAGATGTGAAAACTATTTCTGGGGCATTTACGGGTTCCTATGCCATCAACCCTTTTAATGGGGAAGAAATCCAAATCTGGGTTGCAGATTATGTGCTGGCAGGCTATGGAACAGGTGCGGTCATGGCTGTTCCTGCCCATGATGAGCGGGATTATAATTTTGCCAAGCATTTTGGATTGGAAATCCGCCAGGTCATTGAGGGAAGTTTGGAAAATGGATCCTTCCCCGGAAAAGGAGGAACTATCATCAATTCTGATTTCCTTTCCGGCCTGGAAATGAAGGAGGCCATGAAAAAGGCCATTGCCTATCTTGAAGAAAAAAATATAGGTAAAGGCAAAATCCAATACCGCATGAGGGACGCTATTTTCACCCGTCAAAGGTATTGGGGAGAACCCCTCCCTGTCTATTTCAAGGACGGTCTTCCCTATCTGATTGATGAAAAAGACCTACCTTTGGTTTTGCCTGAAGTGGACAAATACCTTCCAACTGAGGATGGTGAACCTCCATTGGGAAGAGCAAAGGATTGGACTTATAAAACAGAGGAAGGAGTATTCCCTTTGGAAAAAAGCACCATGCCTGGCTGGGCAGGATCAAGTTGGTACTTTTTCAGGTATATGGATCCCAAAAACCAGGACAAGCTCGTAGATCCCGAAATTGAAAAATATTGGGGTGCGGTAGACCTTTATATTGGCGGGGCAGAGCATGCTACAGGCCACTTGCTGTATTCCAGGTTTTGGACCAAGTTTCTCTATGATATCGGTGCAGTAAGCATTGAGGAACCCTTTCAAAAAATGATCAACCAAGGGATGATCCAAGGCAGGTCTAATTTCGTGTATAGGCTAAAAGGGAGCAATACATTTGTCAGCTTCGGCTTGAAGGATCAATACGATACCTCTGCCATGCATGTTGATGTCAATATTGTTCACAATGACCAATTGAATTTGGAAAAGTTCAAGGCTTGGAGGCCTGACCTGGCCGATGCGGAATTTATTCTTGAAGATGGAAAATACATCTGCGGGGCCGAAGTAGAAAAAATGTCAAAGTCCAAGTACAATGTGGTGAATCCAGATGATATCATACAAAGATATGGCGCAGACACCCTTAGACTTTATGAAATGTTCCTTGGGCCACTTGAACAGTTCAAACCATGGAATACAAACGGCATAGATGGCGTATCGAAATTCCTGAAAAAACTTTGGAAACTTTATCATGACCAACAGGGAAATTTCTTTGTTTCCGAAGAAAAAGCCAGCAAGGAAGAACTGAAGACCCTGCATAAAACCATCAAAAAGACAAGGGAAGACCTAGAAAACTACTCCTTCAATACTTCCGTGGCATCTTTCATGATTTGCGTGAACGAACTGACCACTTTGAAATGTAACAAAAGGGAAATTCTGGAACCTTTGGCCATTATCATTTCGCCTTATGCCCCACATATTGCAGAGGAACTTTGGTCTATGATGGGTCATCAAAATTCCATCATCTATGCACAATTCCCAGTATTCAATGAGGAATACCTGGTAGAAAACAGTCATGAATACCCGGTGTCTATCAATGGAAAAGTTAGGGCTAAATTACCCCTTTCCCTGTCCCTTAGCAGGGAAGAAGTGGAAAAGGCCGCCTTATCAGACAGCACGGTACAAAAATGGCTCGAGGGGAAATCACCTAAAAAAGTGATCGTAGTCCCTGGGAAAATTATCAATATTGTGATTTAAGGCTGATCCTCCTGTAGAAATAACTACGGGAGGATTTTAATTCCAACGTCATGAACCGACTTTATTTTTCCCTTGCAGCGTTATTGTCCTCGGGTATTTTTGCTTATGCTTATTGGAAGGAATGGATTGCCATTCAATGGATGGGGGAAAAAGCAGTATTGCTGCCTGATTCAGGTTATGCTCCTTATTTTCATGCCTCTGAAGAGCTTTATCTCCGCGTGCTTCTAATTTTCGCACTCCTCTTTTCAATCATCTTTGTGGCCAGCATTGTATTTTCTCTTAAAAAAAACCATAAGGCGGTGTTTTTCTGTTTCATCTTCAGCATGTTGACCATATTTGCAGTCATGATCAATGGGGCAATTAAGTAAAACTTTGACTACCTTTGCGCCATGGAAATATCAAACAATGCAGTAGTAGGTCTTACCTATGAATTAAAAGTCAGTAAAGAACAAGACGAAATCGAATCCGCTCCATTCAGTGTTGAAGTCAGGGATGAGGAGGATCCGTTTTATTTCATATTTGGACAAAGCGGATTGCCCGAAAAGTTCGAGTCTTTCCTTGTAGGAAAAAAGGAGGGGGAAAGCTTCAGTTTCATGATCGCATCAGCTGAAGCTTATGGTGAGGCTGATGACGAACTCATCATGGCATTGCCAAAAGATCAATTCACCAAGGAAAGAGGTTTTGAGCCGTATATGTTGGAAGAAGGTAATTTTTTGCCCTTAATGGATGAAAATGGGTACCCGCTTCAGGCAAAAGTGCTCAAAGATCTGGGCGAAGAAGTATTATTGGATTTCAATCATCCTTTGGTAGGGTTTGACCTTCATTTTGAGGGAGAAGTATTAGAAGTAAGGGAGGCAACGCCGGAAGAACTGGACCACGGTCATGTTCATGGCGAACATGGTTTCGATCACGAATAAAAAAACAAATTTCCAGGGCAAAAGCTCTGGAAATTTGTTTTAAAAAGGACCTATCACCTTTCCAGCATCCCATTTTAGGAAAATTTTTTGTCCTGGGAAAAATTCCCTTTTCTTGTCCTCAACCTTCCATATTTCACCTGTACCTAATTGAATTGTAAGCTGGTTATAATGTACCAAGTATTGCCTTTCTTTTACTTTTGCGGGGATACCTGTGCTCTTATAAAGCTGAATATCTGAAGGGCGTATATAGCAATGCTGATCACCAGGTAAAGGATTCAAATGACTGAAAAGCTTGGCGGCATAAAGGTTTTTTGGTTTTGTAAATATTTCTTCGGGATGGCCTTTTTGGATAAGCTTTCCCTGTTGTACCAAAACCAGGTCATTGGACATCTGAAGCGCATCATCCAAATCATGGGTAACAAACAATACAGTAACCTTTAAGGCTACAAACATTTCCCTTAATTCGGAAATCAATTCTCTCCGCTGTATGGTATCCAAGCTGGAAAATGGTTCGTCCAATAAAAGTACCTGCGGTTCCAAACTCAGGGCTTTTCCAATAGCCACTTTTTGCTGCTGCCCTCCTGAAAGTTGTCTTGGCAGTTTTTCTTTATACTTCTCTAATCCCAATAATTTTAAAAGGGTTTTTACCCTTTTCTCCTTATAGCTTTTATCATAAAGCAGGAGAGGCCTTGCTATATTTTCTTCTACAGAAGAATTGGGATACAAATGATAATCCTGATAAACCAACTGAATTTCGTCATATCCAGGTACAAGTTTTTCTTTGGGATTCGCTATCCTCATCCCCTCCAAATAAACCTCGCCGTCATTCCGGTTTTCCAAACCAGCTACAATTCTTAAGAGCGTGCTTTTTCCAGAACCACTTTCTCCAATCAGAGAAACCACCTGTCCTTTTTCCAAATTCAAGGAAAACTCTTTTAAAACAGGCTGACCGTTTTCATAGCTTTTCTGGATTTTATCTAATCTTAAATAGGTCATCCGGCAATATGACTTTGTTGGATTTTTTTGGTTAGGCTGTTAAAAACAAGATAAAAGGAATGGTCCACCAATTGAAGGATTAAACCATCCGGAACAGAACCGTCACAACTGATGGCATTCCAATGATTTTTGCTCCTATGATATCCCGGCAGTACACCCTCATGCCTTTCCCTTAATTCGATAGCCCGATCAGGATCACACTTTAGGTTCCCACTTTCAAAAACAAAAATTTAGAACATTCTTTTCGCCACCCAAATAATGATAGCGGCAAGGAACATCAAGATAGATATTTTATTGATCCCGTGCATCATCCTCAAATTGAAATTGGTAGGCCTGTTTGGATCCGGTTTTTGGAATACACGGACAAAGTAATTGGCTACTTCTCCAAGTTGAAAAAACTCTTTAATTCTACTGTTTGCCATGCTGATTAATTTTAGAATTGAATTGAGGGCATACTGATAGGTATGCCCAGTATTTTTAGGATATAACCTGAATATCATGCCTCAGGTTCAATCCACATGCCATCTTTTCTGATGATTTCAATCAGTTCGTCAACCGCCTTCTCTGATGGAACTGATTTTTTAACTACCTCTTTTCCTTTATAAAGTGTAATCTTTCCTTTTCCTGAACCTACATACCCGTAGTCTGCATCTGCCATTTCTCCTGGGCCGTTTACGATACATCCCATGATACCGATTTTAACACCTTTTAAGTGATCTGTTCTTTTCCTGATCATGGCGGTCGTCTCCTGAAGATCAAAAAGCGTTCTTCCGCAAGAAGGACAGGAAATGTATTCTGTTTTTGACATCCTGGTCCTTGCTGCCTGAAGTACCCCAAAGCTCACAGAATTATGCAATTTAATCTGATCCAAGATTTGGGGCCTAGGCGCACCTCTATAAGCTCCCAAGCCAATCATGATTCCTTCACCCAAACCATCTATTAACAAACCTCCAACATCTGTAGCTGCATAAAGCATGGTCTTATCCTGGTCCTGTTGAGGATAATTTACCCTCACTACCACAGGAAGAATGCTGTGGTTTTCCATCAATTCAAAAAAGGCCCTTCTTAGTGCCGGCATGGTATGGAGGTTGTAACTGTGCAAAATAACCACCACATCTTTTCTTCCCTCTAATAAGTGCAAGGCTTCTTTTACTTCTTGATCTGATAACATCAGGAAGTTCAAACCATAGTGCAGTTTTTCCGCCTCCCGGAATTCTTCCAAGGTTAATGCCGGAAATTTATTGACCTGGTCTTCCGCATTGAGCCAAATAGCATAATGCTGGATTTCCTTCATGCCATTAGGCAGCATAAAAGGTATTGGGTTGGAGCCAGAAAAGACATAATCCGCACCAAGATCATTCATTTTCCACTTATCCAATTCCGGAAGGTAAAAATGCCCCACATGCTTCATTTCCTTTTCCGTGATGTTTTCCACCGCAGAAATATCGGCTATTACCCTTGGTACATTGGTTCCGCCGAAATTAAACACCTCTATGGTATCCCTACGGTTATACTCAAATGGATTAACTGGATAATGGGTAAGGTCCGGAATAAAGTCATGTTCGGTTCTGTTCTCATACCTATCTACAAGGGCTTTGGCCACAGGAGCCTCAAACTCAGGGTCCTCTGTCAATGAAACCCTGACAGTATCGCCTAGACCATCCTCCAGAAGAGTACCTATCCCGACAGCTGATTTGATCCTTCCATCTTCACCATCTCCGGCTTCTGTCACACCTAAATGTAGAGGATATGGTTTAAACCCTCCCTCATCAAGTTTTTGTACCAAAAGGCGATAGGCCTGAACCATCACCTGTGTATTGGATGACTTCATGGAAATGACCACATCATGGTAATTTTCTTCTTCACAGATCCTTAAAAACTCCAAGGCAGATTCCACCATACCAAGAGGTGTATCTCCATACCGGCTCATAATACGGTCAGAGAGGGAACCGTGATTGGTCCCGATCCTCATAGCGGTACCATGCTCCTTACATATCCTTACCAAAGGCAAAAAGCGTTCCCTGATCCTTTCAAGTTCTTCTTGATAACTTTGATCTGTATATTCTATAAACTCAAATTTCTTTTTATCCGCATAGTTTCCAGGGTTGATGCGTACCTTTTCCACAATTCTTGCAGCAATTTCAGCAGCATTGGGAGTAAAATGAATGTCAGCCACCAAAGGCGTATTGTACCCCCTTTTCCGGAGTCCTTCCTTGATATTCCTGAGATTCTCGGCTTCTTTGATACTAGGGGCCGTGATCCTGATCAATTGACAACCGGCCTCAATCATCCTGATACATTGTTCCACCGAACCCTCTGTATCCATGGTATCCACTGTAGTCATGGATTGGACCACAATTGGATTGTCACCTCCTATAATTACATCTCCCACTTTCACGGGAATGGTCTTTCTTCTGGAGTAAGCCGTCAGGCTATTACAATACCGCACTTTTTCCAATAAATATTTGGTTTCCATATTATTATAAGTCTCCTAATTGTGGTCTTATGACAATTTCTTCAACAACTGAATAAGGGGAAAGGTTATAGGCCGACCAAACAGAAGCGGCAATATCCTCAACTTTCATAAACCTTTCCAAAGGAATTTCCACTCCTTCCCAACTTGCCGTATACGTGGCCCCAGGAAGAATGGAAGTTACTTTGATATTATAATCTTTCAACTCCTGTCTCAGGCATTTGGTAAAACCCAACATGGCCCACTTGGATATTGCATAACTTCCTCCATTGGCATAAGCTGTAAGCCCTGCTATGGAACCCATGGAAAAAATATGGCCCGACTTTCTTTCCATCATCTCTGAAGTAAAAGCCCTAGTAAGGTAATAAGCAGAAAAAAGGTTGGTCTGCATCATCATCTCAAAATTGCCTTCTGGCTCTGAATGAATGGCACCAGGAAGAAATATTCCTGTATTATTGACCAAAACATCAGGGATAGCCTGGCTTTTTACCAACGATGAAAATCGCTGAACTTCGTCTTTTCTGGAGAGATCCGCTTCTGTCACAAAAATCTTTTGACCTGGAAATCTGGACAAAAATTCCTTTTCTAATGTTTCGAGGTCTTTGGCATGCCTTGAACAGGTAAATACATCAAACCCCTCTTCTCCAAACCTGTCGATGATGGCCCTACCTATTCCTTTTGTACCTCCGGTTACCAAAATGCTTTTGGTCATTTGATTAGTATTTTAATAGTTAGTATAACAACTATTTACAGCGAGCAAAGTTACATTTTTTTGAAAACTTTCTGAACTTAAACGGATAATCGGCGGTGCTCCTGAATTTTTTATCCTAATTTTATTTTCATGGAAACACAGATTACCGATAGACTTGAACTGGCGGCACATTTTGTAAACAGCACCAATAACCCCATTTTCCTTACCGGAAAGGCCGGAACAGGTAAAACTACCTTTTTGAGGAATCTGGCATCATTGACACACAAACAGTTTGTTATTGTAGCGCCAACGGGAATCGCTGCATTACATGCAAAAGGAGTAACCATACATTCTCAATTTTTATTGCCATTGGGGAGCTTTTTACCTACAAAAGAACCGGAAGGGAATTTTGGCAATCAAGGAAATATTTTCACCCAGTTTTCACTAAGTAGAAAACATCCTTTGAATGGTGGAAGAAAACAGGTACTTGGTTCAATTGATCTTCTCATAATTGATGAAGTGAGCATGCTTAGGGCTGACATTTTGGATGCCATCGATTTCAGGCTTAAAAGTGTCAAAGGAAATTTCAAAGAGCCATTTGGGGGAGTACAGGTATTGATGATTGGGGACTTGTTCCAGCTACCTCCAATTGTCAGGGAAAACGAATGGGAAATCCTGAGCAAATTTTATAACAGCATGCATTTCTTTGAGGCCCATGCCCTCAGAGAATCTGGAATGGTCTATCTGGAACTGGACAAAATTTTTAGGCAAAAAGATGAAGTCTTCATTAATATCCTGAATCATCTAAGGGATAATTGTGCCAATGAGGAAGATATCAAGATCTTGAATAAGCATTTCAAAACCGAAGAGGAGATTAAAAACCTAGAAGACACTATCATCATAACCACTCATAATTTTAAAGCAGATGCCCACAACCAGAAAGAACTTCAGGCCTTGAAAAGCCCCTCTCACTTTTTTCAGGCCATCATTGAAAAAGATTTTCCCGAACATTTATACCCGCTTCCAAAAACCCTTGAGCTCAAAGAAGGTGCGCAGATCATGTTTATTAAAAATGACAGTAGTGGCAACGGGGAATATTACAATGGTAAAATGGCTAAAATCAAAACAATTGATGAGGAAGGAATTCAAGTGATAATGGCCGAGAATAAGGTCCTGTATACCCTAAAAAGAGAAGTTTGGGAAAACAAACGCTATGTTGTCAATGAATCAACCAAAGAATTGGAAGAAGAAATTATCGGCAGTTTTGAACAGTACCCCATAAAATTGGCATGGGCTGTAACCGTCCATAAAAGTCAGGGATTAACTTTTGACAGGGCTATCATAGATGTAGGGCAAGCATTTGCACCAGGCCAGGTCTATGTCGCATTGAGTAGGCTAAGAGGATTGGAGGGTTTGATCCTGAGAACAAGAATTCAAAATAACATCATATATAGCGACCATCAAGTAGTCAATTTTACACAAAAAACTGCATTCCAAGAACCACTGGAAACGCTTCTGGAAAAACACCAAAGACGATATGTGGAAAAATTACTATTGGAAACCTTCAGCTTAGATGGGCTGTTCAAAGCGCTTATAAATTTCAATAAGGAAAATGAAAGCAGTTTGGAATTTGAGGACGAAGAAATGAAACAAGCCATTCCTAAACTCCTTGAAAATCTAAATGCTGAAACTGAAAATACTCTTAAGTTTCAAAGACAATTGATCCAACTCTTATTTGCGAAAGATGAAGACAAATTGTTGGAAAGGTTGGAAAAAGGAACTATCTATTATTCGGAATTCCTTGAAAAGCAACTAACCCACTTATTGGGCCATGCTGCAGAAGTAGAAAGGTTTTCAAAAACCAAAAAGTACCTCGAAAGTTTGGCCCAAATTGAGTTGCAATTGTTACGTAAACTTACCCAAATCAAAAAAGTAAGTATTCTCGTCTCTTGTATTCTACAGGGAAAAGAAATAGGAAAACTGGACCGAATCCCGATAGAAACCTCACAATTACGACTGAAACTTGCCAAAGAAGCCAAAGAAAATGCATTGAGTAACCCCAAGTTTTCAAAAAACAGAACGGGTAAGAAAAAGAAATCAGAAGATGGGCCGAGTTTAAAAAGAGTAAAAGGAGAAACCTATGAAATCACTTTCGAGATGAGTGATTTTGGAGCTAGTATTGAAGAAATAGCCATACAACGGGGTTTGGCCGAATCAACCATAAAAGGACACTTGGCCAAAGGTATTCAGGAGGGACGGATTTCTTTATTTACTCATATGGATGAAGCAACTTATCAAAAAGTGGCTGAACTCATTAAAAAATATGATGCGGATTTAGCCATGATTCGCCAAGAAGAACCCGGAACTTATGACTTTGGAACATTAAAGATGGTAGCCGCCCATATGGGTTTACATAAATCTTAAACAGATCAAATGGTTGTCAGGACCTGAAATTACCTGGCACCTCATACCGAAATAAAATTTCCAATTTCCAAAATTCCCCAACTTCCGCTGTCTGATTTTCCAAACTTGGAAGGTGGTTTTGCAACAGAAAATAAGAGAATGAATTTTTTTGAACCACAACTTGTCCCGAATTTCGGGAACAGTGACAAAAGCAAACAAAAAATCCACCCTGACCTGTCCTTCCGAAATCCGCCTTCCCCCTTTTTCCCTGTGTCTTGTGTCTTGAATCTAATCTCTAGTCTCTCGCCTCTCGCTTCTAACCTCTTGACCTATAAACGCCAAAAGCCTTCCAGTTTCCTGAAAGGCTTTTAAATAATGTGGCGGCGATCCCGGTTCCCGGGACAGGCTCTACTCTCCCCGGGCGCAACCCCTTCCGTATTGTGCGCAAAACACAAAAGCCTCCCAGTTTCCTGAAAGGCTTTTAAATAATGTGGCGGCGATCCCGCTTCCCGGGACAGGCTCTACTCTCCCGGGTGCAACCCCTTCCGTATTGTGCGCAAAACACAAAAGCCTCCCAGTTTCCTGAAAGGCTTTTAAATAATGTGGCGGCGACCTACTCTCCCGGGTGTAACCCCAGTACCATCGGCGCTGCAGGGCTTAACTTCTCTGTTCGGGATGGGAAGAGGTGGGACCCCTGCGCTGGGCCGCCTATGCTTTTAGATATAAGACCGAAGACACAAGACATAAGACTTAGCTCTGTCTGGCTTCCGGTCCATATATTCAATATCTTAAGTTCTGTTGACGTGCACCGAGTCCCAAGTCTTGTATCTTGTGTCTTGTGTCTCACGTCTAAAATGATCATGTCTCGCGGAAAATGCAACAGGCAGACTTCAGTAAGCTTTCGGGCTATTAGTACTGCTCGGCTTTGTCATTACTGACTTTACACCTGCAGCCTATCAACGTCATCGTCTCTGACGGCCCTGTTCGGAAGTCTCATCTCGGAGGGAGTTTCGCACTTAGATGCTTTCAGCGCTTATCTCTTCCCGACGTAGCTACCCGGCAGTGCAGTTGGCACCACAACCGGTACACCAGCGGTCAGTCCAACCCGGTCCTCTCGTACTAAGGTCAGGTCTCCTCAAACTTCCCACGCCCGCAACAGATAGGGACCGAACTGTCTCACGACGTTCTGAACCCAGCTCGCGTGCCACTTTAATGGGCGAACAGCCCAACCCTTGGGACCTTCTCCAGCCCCAGGATGTGACGAGCCGACATCGAGGTGCCAAACCTCCCCGTCGATATGAGCTCTTGGGGGAGATCAGCCTGTTATCCCCAGAGTACCTTTTATCCTTTGAGCGACGGCCTTTCCATTCAGTACCGCCGGATCACTATACCCGTGTTTCCACCCTGTTCGGCTTGTCGGCCTCACAGTCAAGCCCCCTTATGCTATTGCACTCCGCGCACGGTTACCAAGCGTGCTGAGGGAACCTTTGGAAGCCTCCGTTATCCTTTTGGAGGCGACCACCCCAGTCAAACTACCCACCAAGCAATGTCTCCCGGACATTCCGGGATTAGATACCAGGCAAACAAAGGGCGGTATTTCAACAGCGGCTCCACCGTGCCTGGCGACACAGTCTCACAGCCTCCCGCCTATCCTACACATCGTTTACCCGATACCAATGCTAAGCTGCAGTAAAGGTTCATGGGGTCTTTCCGTCCCGTTGCGGGTACACGGCATCTTCACCGTGACTACAATTTCACCGAGCTCATGGCTGAGACAGCGCCCAGATCGTTACACCATTCGTGCAGGTCGGAACTTACCCGACAAGGAATTTCGCTACCTTAGGACCGTTATAGTTACGGCCGCCGTTTACCGGGGCTTCAATTCAATGCTTCTCTTGCGATAACATCCCCTCTTAACCTTCCGGCACCGGGCAGGTGTCAGGCCTTATACATATTCTTTCGAATTCGCAAAGCCATGTGTTTTTGCTAAACAGTCGCCTGGGCCTTTTCACTGCGGCCCCCCTTTCGGAGGGCGCCCCTTCTCCCGAAGTTACAGGGCAATTTTGCCGAGTTCCTTAGCCATGACTCACTCGAGCACCTCAGGATCCTCTCCTTGACCACCTGTGTCGGTTTGCGGTACGGGCGCACATACGCTTATCGCCAGAAGTTTTTCTTGGAAGCCCTTAGGGACTCTGTCCGCTCCCCCGTAGGGTCGCGGTACTGTCAGGTTCGGCTAAAGCTGCGCATTTTACTACAGCTCCATTACCTACACCCTTTAACGCGGTATTCCGTCACCGCGCGGTCCTTTCATCACTCCGTCACTCCGTCACCTGTATGTGCGGTATGGGAATATTAACCCATTTGCCATCGGAATCCCCTAACGGGTTATCCTTAGGTCCCGACTGACCCTGATCCGATTAACGTTGATCAGGAAACCTTGGTCTATCGGTGTGGGGGTTTCACGCCCCCATTATCGTTACTTATGCCTACATTTGCTTTTCCAAACGCTCCAGCGCACATCGCCATGCGCATTCACCGCCGTTTGGAATGCTCCCCTACCACACAGACTGATGTCTGTATCCTACGCTTCGGTATTACACTTGATGCCCGTTTATTATCGACGCCCTGCCGCTCGACCAGTGAGCTGTTACGCACTCTTTAAAGGAATAGCTGCTTCCAAGCTAACCTCCTGGCTGTCTCTGCAGCTGGACCACCTTTGTTCAACTTAGTGTAAATTTCGGGACCTTAGCGGTAGGTCCGGGTTCTTTCCCTCTCGGACTCGGACCTTAGCACCCAAGCCCTCACTGCCGTTACAGTATCGACGCATTCGGAGTTCGTCAGGATTTGGTAGGATGTGACTCCCCCTAGTCCTATCGGTAGCTCTACCTCATCGATACTTTCCACGACGCTGTTCCTAAAAACATTTCGGGGAGTACGAGCTATTTCTCAGTTTGATTGGCCTTTCACCCCTACCCACAGCTCATCCGGAAGCTTTTCAACGCTTATCGGTTCGGCCCTCCA